>JAOUOQ010000127.1 GCA_029880275.1 Candidatus Aminicenantota bacterium
TAAGTTTCCGGTTACATGAGCATTGCCTTGAAAATAGCCCGCATAGCCCATTGCTGGAAAAAGGTTGGCTCCATAAACTCCGATGCCAGACGGGCTATTACTTTTACCATAAACACCATAATTGTTGCCGCTGGTGGCAGCGGCATACCCACAAACGCCATAGCCGTTGGGGCTATCGCTTCTACCATATAACCCGTAAGTTGTGCCGCTGGTGGCAGAGGCCCAACCATAAATGGCACGACCATTGGTGCTGTAGCTTTCGCCATATACACCGAAACAGCCGCCGCTGGTGGCAGAGGCAAAGCCATAAACGCCAGTACCAATGTTGCTATTGCTTTTTCCATATACACCATAATTCCTTCCACTGGTGGCGGTAGCCTCCCCATAAACACCACTTGCATTGTCGCCGCTGCTCGCGGTTGTACCATATACACCATAATTGACTCCGCTACCAAGGGCCTTCCCATAAACGCCACTTGCTCCGGTGCCGTTGCTATCGCTTCTACCATATACTCCATAAGTGGTGCCGTCGATGGAAGTGGCAGTGGCATACCCATAAACGCCTTTACCGTCGGTGCTATCGCTTTGTGCCCATATACCATAAGTGGGGCCGCTGGAGCTTTGTTCTTCAACATATAAAGCATACAAAGCTCCAGTTGTGTTCACCGAAAGGGTGCCAGTCATATCATCACCTGTGGTATGCACAAAAGCTAAGGAGTCCTTCCCATCCAAAAGGTCGGCATCTAAACCGGTGGTGTTGATCTTGGAGGCAGAGATGTTTGCCGATGCGTTAATGTCATTGTCCACAATGGTCCCATTCATTATCATCGAGCTGGTGACGGAATCAGCCTGTCCCTCGTTAACATAATCCGGGTCGTGATTATGCCCCACCGGGGAGAAAGCCGAGGCATCCTGACCATCCACGGTATCGGCATCATCCGCCAGCTCAGACTTGAAGCTGTAGCCCACGGTGACTATCTGCTTGCGGGGCAGCAGGGTCTCATTGGCACCGGCAGGGTCAACGGTTATCTCCAGAAAGACCGGGTCGGCGGTCTGAAATACGGTGGCATCCAGCGCTCCGAAGACGACCGTCCCCGAGCCGATGAGGTGGCTGAAGACCCCGCTGCCGTCCGGGGTGACCGAGGCATCCTCCTCATAGACCGGGGTGCCGCTGCCCGGGGTGGCGGCATCCCCCCCCTGATAGAGGCTGAACCTCACTGTGGTAGCAGTGATAATCGGTATTCCCTTATCATCGGTCAGCCTCCCCTGATAGTTAATAAGCTGCGGAACCTGCGCCAGAATGGTTACACTAAAAAATAAAAATCCCCAAAAAATTCCCAAAGCTATTAACCTCTTCATTTTATCCTCCCAAAAAATTTATTGATATACCTATACCTTTTTTAATAAAGTCCTTAGGTTTCCCTATTAGACTCCCAATTTAAACCATGAAAGCTCTCTTTCAGGTCGGTTACTTAGCTAAACTTTAAATCAAAGAGGAGAAGAACTTAGCACAGGCTCAAGAGAGATGACCAATGGATTCTGCTTGGTAAGTTATCGTTGTTCTGTTTAGCAGAAAAACATCTCATCTAACAACGATAATAATTTTAATTAATTAATAAATAACAGTCAAGCAGAAAATAGCTGTTGCCAGATGCCATATTTTTGAGCTTATGGCGAGATATTTCATACCTTCTCCGCTTTCTCTGTTCTCTGTTTAAAAAATTTTTACACCAAAATTTGCCGGAAGTTAACTCTTAAAACTATAGTAGGAGCAGCCTTACTTCTCGTCTCCTTGACCTCCAATAGATTTATTCATTACCTGAGGAAGGTCATAAGCGGAAGGAAAATGAGAAGGCTCTACCGCACATCGTATTTCAGAAACGCTACAAAAGCCAGCCAGAAGAAAAGCAGGTTGAAGAGGATGAGCATACCCAGGTCCAAGGTGACTTCAGTCAATCGCCGCGAGAGGCGAATGCTTCCCTCGTCAAACTTGGGGACTATGCGGTAGTCGACCGGCTTGCGGGTGAAGAAGAGGTCTTCTTCGGGGTTTATCCAGTGGGGACTGTCGGGATCAGAGGCATCCTGCCGAGTAACAAACTCCAGCAGCACCTGGCGGAAGGACTCCAGCCTCCGCATCATCTCGCCAAACCTTAACACCCCACTACCCACTACTGCCTCACTGCTGTATTTATAAAGGGCAACCGGGGAAATGCGAGTGAGGTAGCGGGCGAACTCCAATTGGTGGAACATTCTGTTGTAGTAGTCCCTTCTGATTCTCAGCTCCGCCTCCAGCATCTTGTTCAGAGTTTGAGCTCTGAGGCGATGGGAAGGTCGGAAGGGATTATTGCTATCCATGTCCCAGGTCCCTTCGGGGGCGCTGTCGGCGATATCGCTGCGCACCCGCCCCACTCTCTCTACTACCTCCTCCTGCTTCGGAATGGGCTGAAGCTCGGAAGCCAGAATCCCGCCTATATTGGGGATGAGCAGCGCCAGTATAACCCACAGAAAAAGCAGGAGCACCAGGCTGGTCGCCGGGCTGTGGGTCAGGGAGCTGACGAACAACCCCAGCAGAACAAAGGAAGAAAGGAAGAGAACTGAGATGCCGGCGAAGGTGAGAACCTCCAGCCAGAGTCGGGAATCGAACCCCACCTTGCCAGACAAAAGCAGCACCAGCAGGCTGACCACCATCCCGGTCACCAGGGGAATGAGCAGGCTGACCATGGCCCCCAGGTATTTCCCCAGCAGAAAGGCAGGGCGCGGGATATTGTTTGCCAGTTGAAGTCCCAGGGTCCCC
Organism: Candidatus Aminicenantota bacterium; assembly: GCA_029880275.1. Taxonomy (GTDB): domain Bacteria; phylum Acidobacteriota; class B3-B38; order Guanabaribacteriales; family B3-B38; genus Guanabaribacterium. The sequence continues at coordinate 2,795 of JAOUOQ010000127.1, forward strand.
TGCTCCTTCTCACCGGAGATGCTGTTGTAGGTGAACACCACCGCCCCGAAGCTCAGCACCAGAGAGATGATAAACAGCCAGTCAAGCTCCTCTGCCCGGGGGAAGAAGGGATTGCCCCCGCCTTCCCGGTTGCGGAACTCAACTATCTGGAAGGCATCGTAAGCGAAGAGATTGGGAAGGTATCTTTCCATGGCCTGATAGAGAAAGGAGTTTGAGCGGGGACGGGGGTAGAGGAGGCGGTCGTGCAGAGCCAGCCGACCGAGATTGTCAGCCTGAGCGGCTGCCCGCTCCTCTTCCCGGGCGATGTTGCGGGAGTAGTCGGAGAGCTCCTGATTGTACTGGGAATAGAAGCAGAGGCTGCTGACCCCAAAGACCAGCACTGCCAGGCTGATGCTCAGGAAGAACCGCAGGCTGTAAAAATTGGCTACAATCTCTCGTCGGGCTATGAGCCAGGTCATAATGTCTACCTCCCTTCTTTATCGGGGGTCGTATCTGATAAAGGAGACATAGCCGAGAAGAAACAGTACAATGGGAACGAAGACCATGATGGAGAGCTCGGTCAACGACCCCTGGAGGAAATCCCTCAGCCCCTCCCTCTGCCAGCTAAACTGGGGGATATCTTTTATTTCCAGATATGGGAGGTCCTCCCTTCTGGGAAGGTCCCGGGTGAACTCCTTTACTACTCCCCAGAAATCCCTCCCTTCGGAGAGCTCCTTATAGGTGGAGAAGCGACCCTCAGTGAGATAATACATCAGCTCGTCCAGGCTCCTCATCTCCTCCTCCTTCTGCTGGGTGAAATAGGCATAGGAGGAGAAGAGGTTTCGCGACTGGTAATAGTTGATAATCTGGTCGCGGTAGCGGCGTGCCAGTTGCATAAAGTGCAGATAAGAGCTCACATCGGTGGATGTTAATCCTGAGGCTATATCCCTAAAGATGATGGCGGGTGAGACCCACCCCAGGCGCTGCGCCAATCTCTGCTGGTGAAGGAGCTCGTCGAGATAGGTCTGCTGTATTCTCCACTTGCGGTCGGCGTATTCTATGCGCAGGGGCTCCTGGAATGAGTTGAGAAGCCGTCGATTCTCCATCACATCCCTGGGGCTGGCCACCTCCAGATGGCTGCCATCGACGCCGTAATAACCCCCAAAGCTGATATCCCACTCCGGCTCAGGCAGCGTCTCCTCGTACTCATCTATTTTGGCTCTAAACTCCCTGTTCAGCTCAGCCGCTGCCTGGTCGACCGTCTCTCTTGGAGTTACTGAGGTTAGGCTCTGAGCGAGATAAGGGGCAGCCACCGGCACCACTACCACCAGTAAAACCCATAGGAAGAGGGAGACCATCAGGCTGGTGGTGGAGCTGTGGGTGCGGGTGGAGATGAACATCCCCAGGAGCATAAACAGCAGCATATAGAGAAAGGTCACCAAGAACAAGCCCCCCAGACGAATCCACTCTTGCTGCCGGAATTGCACCCCGGGGGAGAGGAGAATCAGCAGCAGACCAGCCGCAAAGCTGACCGTAATTATCGGGAGCAGAGTCAGGATGTTGCCGAGCAATTTCCCCAGCAGCAGCTTATCCCGTGACAGTTTGTTAGCCAGTATCCCCCTCAGAGAGCCTCGTTCCTTCTCGCCGGAGATGGCATCGTAGGTGAACAGCAGTGCCATCAGTGAGAAAAGCACGGTGACGATGAAGGAGAAATCAATGGAGAGGAAGGAAGCCAGCAGCGGATTTCCCCGCTCCTGAAGAGCACCTTCAGCCAGAAAGGGAACCTGTCCCAGCTGAATCCTCACCCGGTTGCCGAGGGTGGACTCTATTCCCCGGTTGAAGATGCTCAGGGGCTCCGGCGGGCGAAGGATGGTCGGGCGAATGTAGGAGTAGGTGTAGAGCCTGCGCATCTGCTCGGCACACTCCTCCCTCTCCCGGGAGTAGATGGAGCGCCTCTCCTCATAGTGCTTGATGGAGATGTGCACCGAGAGAGGGATTAAAATTATGCAGAGGATAAATCCGGTGGCGAAGCGGAAGCTGAGGAGGTTGAGCAAAAACTCTTTTTTAGCTATCAGCCACATTGTTCACAGCCCAATGTAAAAGCAGCCATTTCAAGCCTCCTTGCCATTTCTTGCGGCTAAAGGAAGTTGCCTGAAAGGCACTGCAGGTAAAGCCTTTTTAGCCGCTGTTTGGCTGGGCATAAATATTTTAATAATCACCGGCGATATTTCTTTACAATTTCCTCAATTGGGATTTCATTAATAATATATTCAGAAGATTCAGTGCCATACACCCATTCCTCAAAGAACTTCGTTAAATCTATCGGGGATACCTCCCTGGCATGATTTACGAAATTATCCGTGGTTGCTCCGGTCTGATTATATTTCTGATAAAAGGTGCCTATGATCTTGAAAAACTCATCTTCCCCCACTAGATTATAGAGCACATAGAACAGTATCATCCCTTTGGAATACGATAGGTCAGTGAGCATCTCTTTGCCATAATCAATTACTGGCACCTCCCTGCACTTTGGATTTTTCAGGCACTCCTGGCGAAAGCTCTCGCTCAACCGCTGTGCCCCTTTTTCAAGCGCTCCTGTTTTATGCTCTAATTTTTCTTGAGCCAGATACTGCAGAAACATGGCCAGCCCTTCGCTCTCAAATCGTGAAGGAAGAGGGTCGCGTGCCTCTACACCCCAGAGATGTGAAATCTCATGATAAAATTTGTAAAGCTGTTCTTTGCTTTGAAATGCGCTCCGGGTTTGAATGATGCAGGTTACATCCGTCTGGGAGCCAAACCCTTCGGATATCTCAATAACAACAAATCCCTGATAATCTTTCAATGAACCAAACCAATCGGTAAACAGCTCCATGGTCTTTCTCATGGCATCTAATACCATCCGGGCTCCCTCTTTATCCTCCTGGAAATGAAAGACTCTTAACCTGTTGACTT
>JAOUOQ010000128.1 GCA_029880275.1 Candidatus Aminicenantota bacterium
CCCATGTGGGCATGGGTGAGGATGATGGCAGGGTGAGAATTTGTTGAGCCTGATTTTTCGTGAGCCAGCCGGTGGTGGACTATATCCCATTGGACTCTGATGTCGGGGGTGGCATCCACCAGCCAAAATTTTCTCTCTCCAAGATCCATGATGGCCAGGGATGAGATGAGGCGAGCAAATTGAGGATGCTCTCTCGCCCAAAGACAATTCTTGCAGTAGCAGCCGAAGTGGGGCAGCCCGCCATCCTGAGCGGTGCCCAGAACCTTGACCAGGATATCGGTTTCCGAGGTTTCCCTGGTTGAACTATGGGGGAAAATTCTGGGCTTATCGGGAGAGAACAGGACATTGAGGGCGGCAAAGCTGCCCATTAGGGTATGCAAAAAATCTCTTCTGCGCATTTTTCTCGTTTTCCTCCTCATAAGATTTATATCAGACTCCTCTTTGTTTTCTTGTATAAGCAATTTGAAAAATAGATAGAGATGTCTCTTTTTGGCTTAATAAAATTTTTCCTCCTTTTCTGACTTATAGCAAATAATAAGAATAAGTAGAAGCACGCAAAGCGAACAAATTAATTTGCGCTTTTTCGCTCTCTTCTTTAAGGTTTACGATTCGTTTAAGCGCAGCGCCTAACATCAAAATATATGATGCATTGAGGTTAGACAAGTTTGAGAACTGCCACCATTAAAAAATTGTTCCAATAATATTCATGAGACAATGCACAATCATGCCCAGGTAGATGTTCTTTTTCCACCACACCGCGTAATACATGGCATAAGCGCAAGTATTCTGCACGGGTTTTGCCAGGGCGTGAAGAAATGATAGAGGGAGAACAGCACCGTGTTGAGCAAGGGTGCCCATCGACCCAACCGTGAGATTCGAGGCAGCAGGAAGCCTCGAAAATAGAGCTCCTCCACAACAGGACCGATAAGTCCATTGAAGAAAAAGCCCAAGACAGCGGTAGTAATCAGGAGAAATCTTGAGTACTGATCTATCTGATTGAAAAAGCTTTCTGCAAAGTACATATCAGGCACGCCTCGAAGAATAGGTTTCGAACTCTTCTCAAGAGGGCATATGAATCAAACACGCTGGAAAAACTGAGGGATTTTCTGAGCGTTGAACCGCAATTGGTAACAGGATAGGATCTAAATCTATGGTTCCTTCGTCCCTCTTTTGGGCCGCTGCCCAGTGGTGGATGCGCACGGCGGTGAGCTGCGGCTCCGTCTGCCCGTCCCGGTGCATCTCGCTGACGATCAAGTGCCCACCCGGCTTTAGCACGCGCCTCATCTCGGCCAGAGCCTGCGAGGGATTTGCCAGGTGATGAAGAGAGGTGGCCGCGCTCACGGTATCAAAGCTCTGATCTTCAAATCCCAAACGCTCCCCAGCCATCTGGACGAAGCAGAAGTCCTCTTCATCGAACGGGCTCCGTGCACTTGCGATGGCGTGTTTGTCAACATCGACGCCGATAATCTCGGTGTAGTTCTTGAGGCTTTCCTTCAGGATTCCAATGAAGCCGCCCTGGGCATTGGCCACGTCGAGCACCCTGCCGCCGGGAATGTGGTGCAACGCTTGCCTGAAGATGTTTATCATCCCGATGCCTCAGCAAGGGCTCATTCGAGGTGATTCCCCACCACGCCCAAGAGGCCAAGGCCGATGTGTGTGATGCACGCCTCGTTGCTCTCATTGATCAGCACCACGACAGTTGTGGAGTAGGCGGGTACATACAGCATAGCTGCCATGTATCCGGGGTAATGGCCCAGATGTCCCCACAGCCGTTGCTCCCCGGCCATAAGCTCCTGCACCCCTAGGCCATACCCAGACGCCAAGGGTCCGCCTGGTGCTTCGGCTATCGGACGGTAAAAGGAGAGCATCTGCTTCATGGTTTCCGGGCTTAGTACCCGCTCACCGTAGAGAGCATCAGCCCATCTGGCTACGTCTTCCGCCGTCGAGACGATTGACCCAGACGCCCACTTCGAGCTATCAATCGCCGTTCTGGGAAGCGATGCCATATCGTCGATCTCTCCATCCCCATCGAGATCGAAATGGCCGTGAGCCAGCTCACCAGATATGCCCTCTGATCCAATCGAGAAAGTATGTGAAAAGCCCAACGGTACCAGGAAGCGAGTTCTGATTTGCTCAGCCATCGTTGAAGCTGTTGCCCGCTCGACGATCATCCCCAACAGGATGTAATTCGTGCTGGAGTAGCGCGCACCTTGACCTGGGGAGAAGTATGGCTCTCGAACCAGCGTCAGGACATCCGCGGGCTCCCAGAGCTTTTCTGGGTCGCCCCAAACTGAACGCCAGTACGCATCATTCTCCACAAAGTCGAAAATCCCACTGGTATGATTGAGAAGCTGACGAATAGTGATCGTGCTCTCGATGTTGGGATGGGCCAGAAGCCATCTGTGTAGAGGATCGTCCAGGCTGAGCAGGTCTTCTTCAGCGAGTTGGAGTACCAGGGCAGCCGTGAAGGTCTTGCCCACACTCCCAATGTCAAACAGCATCTCTGGTTTAATGCTGTTGGAGGTGGATAGATCGGACATGCCGCTGACTCCGGTCCACGTTCCTTGTCCAGGAACGTGGACGGCGGCCGAAACTCCCGTTCCGTGAGTCACCCGCAGCCCGTCATCCAACACGTCCTGCAATTCCTGGGCAAACGGTAGTGCGAGCTCAGGCAGCGGCGCTGATGAGGGAGATGGGGTACCCGCCATTGGCGCGGGTGATGGCTCCTCGCTGCAAGCCGCCAGCCATAGCAATGTGGCGAACAGAGCGGATAAAAAATATAAGAATTTGGTTTTGGAGAGAACATAAAATATCGTCCGATTTTTCATAATTTCCTCCCCCTGACAACCCGAAATGAGAGTATCACACCCAAAGCGGCGATGTCAACAGCTAACAAAAGATGTTATGCCACATTTGAACTGTCACATCTAAGCTATAATAAATTCTTTGGAATATCCTGATATCTTTCCTCCCTCACTTTGTATCGAGCGATAACTTCTCCTCCACATTCAATGATGAGAGTCGATCCTTTCAGCTTCGTGCAGACCAAGGCGGCCTGCAGAAAAACGATGCTATGACAAAGGAATAATAGGTAATGAGCGAAAATTTTTGCAGGGATTAATTACTGCTTTTTGCTACAAAATAACCAGGCTCTGGCGGGGTTGACTTCGGGTTTCTTAAAGTGATATACTTATAGGAATTTTTTGAGAGAATGTGATGAAAATCTCGTTAGTAACAAAGCTAATTATCAGCTTTTTCGGCGTGGTTACCCTCACCGGTCTGGTAGCCACCATTGTAGGGCTTCGTCTTATTGGAGACAGGGTTATCCAGCAGGCTCAGAACAAGGTTCGCCTCGACCTCTATACTGCCCACGAAGTCTATTATGAACACCTGAGAAGAATCGAGACCATTATCCAGTTCACCGTTGTCAGAAGCCGACTGCAAGACGCCTTAGCACAAAAAGACCAGAGCGAGCTGGAGTCAATTTTAAACGAGGTTAAGGCGAAGGGGGAGCTGGATATATTAAGCGTCCTTGACAGAGATTTACGGGTGGTTTACCGGGCGAACAACCCTTCCGTTTTTGGAGACAGCCTGGCGCATGACAGCCTCATCCAATGGGTATATAAAAACAAGAAGGTCGGGTCTTCAACCGAGATAGTTACTCATGAGGAGCTATTGAAAGACGGCGGTAACTTAGCCGAGCGGGCAACCATTGAAATCCTTCCCACACTAAAAGCCAAGCCAAGCAGCAAGACCATAGAGACTTCGGGCATGATGTGGAAAGCCGCAGCGCCCATATTTGACCAATCGGGAGAGTTAATCGGCATACTCTATGCGGGTGATTTAATCAATCAGAATTACGCAATTGTAGATAAGATTAAAGACATTGTCTATCACGGCGAAAAGTACCACGATAAGGATATAGGCACCGCCACCATCTTCCAGGGGGACCTTCGGGTTTCCACTAATGTAAAGATGTTGAGCGGAGAGAGGGCTACGGGAACCCGAGTCTCATCCGAGGTATACGACCAGGTATTGATTAAAGGGATATGGTGGATTGACAGAGCTTTTGTAGCAAACGACTGGTATATCACCGCTTATGAGCCAATAATGAATATAAACGGTGAGATTATCGGCATCCTCTATGTCGGTATGTTAGAAGATAGGTTTGTGGATTTGAAGAACAGGACACTTTTAATATTCCTCGGCATCACCTTATTAGGGGTGACTGCTGCTATGGTGGTCTCTTATCTTCTGGCAACCGGAATTGTAAAGCCGATAAGGCGCCTGGTCCATGGCTCCAAGCAGCTGGCAAAAGGGGACCTCGCTTATCGTGTCAGTCTGAAATCAAAGGATGAGATCGGGAGATTGGGGGATACTTTCAATTATATGGCCTCTTCCCTTAAGGAGCGCGACGACCAGCTTAAGCAATTCGCCCAGCGAGAGATTATGAAAAGCCAGCAGCTGGCTTCCCTGGGGCAGTTAGCCGCCGGGGTGGCTCACGAGCTCAACAATCCCCTGGGTGCCATCATGATATACAGCAATTTGCTGCTGGAGGATATTGATAAAAAAAGTCCCATCCGTCCTAACCTGGAGAAAATCGTTCACGAAACCAGCCGTTGCACGGATATCGTCAAAGGGCTGCTCCAGTTTGCCCGAAGGACCGAGCCCCGCATGGAGCCATCTAATGTGAACGAGTTGTTGAATGAGGTCTTCTCCGTGGTGGAGCAACAAGCCCTATTTCAAAACATTACCATTGACAAACACCTATCCGCTGAACTGCCCACCATCATGGTCGATAAGGGGCAGATCAGGCAGGTCTTCATGAACATCATCCTTAACGCTGCCGAGGCACTGAATGGAAAAGGGGACATAATAGTGGCTACACAGCTGGCATCGTCCGACCACTTTATTGAGATAGAGTTCACCGATAACGGTCCCGGAGTGCCACCCGAGGACCTGGACAGGGTATTTGAGCCGTTCTTCACCACCAAGGAGAAAGGCACGGGGCTGGGCTTATCCATCAGCTATGGGATTATTGAAAGGCATAATGGAAATATAATAGTCAGAAGCAAGGTAGGCAAGGGCACCACTTTCGTTATTCGCTTACCCTCAAAGGCAGAGGAGACGAAAGAATAGATGGCTATTTCTGCTAATATCTTGGTTATAGACGACGAAGAGGTCATGCGGAACGCTTGCACCCAGGTTCTCACCCGGGATGGGCATCGGGTCAAAGTGGCTGAAAGTGGAGAGCGGGGGCTGGCGATGATGAAACAGGAGGTCTTTAATATCGTAATACTTGACCTGGTGATGCCCGGATTAAGCGGAATGGACCTCCTCCGGCGGACAAGGGAAGACTTTCCCGATGTGTTAGTGATTGTCATTACAGGCTATGCCACCGTGCAATCGGCAGTGGAAGCTATGAAAGGTGGAGCTTACGATTATATCCCCAAGCCATTCACCCCCGATGCCCTGAGGATGGTGGTGCGAAGGGCTATAGATAAGAGGGAGCTGATTTTAAAGAACATATTCCTCCAGGAAGAGTTGAAAACCAGGATAGGCAAGGTGGAGATTATCGGGAAGAGCAAGGCTATTCAGGAGGTTCTCAAGCTGACAAGAAAGGTCGCCCCCACTGATAGCACGGTGCTCATCACCGGGGAGAGCGGCACCGGCAAGGAGCTGATAGCCCGTTCCATTCATCAGCT
>JAOUOQ010000014.1 GCA_029880275.1 Candidatus Aminicenantota bacterium
GGAGCTCGTAGCTGAGCTCCCGGAGATTCTCCTGCAGGTTGTGGACCGATTCTATATTGGCATCCATTCGTTCAATCTGGGAATCAGCCACAAATATGACCCCATCCACACCCTTGAGGATGAGCTTGCGGCTGGCGTTGTAAAAGACCTGCCCGGGGACGGTGTACAGGTGAAGCCGGGTCTTAAATCCCTTGACAGAGCCGAGTTCCAGGGGCATAAAGTCAAAAAACAGAGTGCGGTCGGTCTCGGTAGCCAGGGAGATGAGTTTACCCTTTAATTCGGGGCTGATCTTGCTGTAGATATATTGGATGTTGGAAGTTTTACCCCCCAACCCCGGTCCATAATAGACAATCTTGCAATTTATTTCCTGAGTTGCGTAGTTAACATATGCCATGGTATTTGAGCGGCGATATTGAGCCTTGGTTAAAGGACAGTATCGATACCATCACTTAGTTTCGGGATGTTCAGCTCTGGAAAAGGTTTTCTATATCTTCATCGGTAATCTCGGCAAAGGGAGAGGTGAACTTCTTTTTTATCGCTTCTCTTTTCTGGGATACCTTCTGGAGGATAGTTTCGAAAATAGGGGTCAGCTCGGTGGAGGCTTTCTTCACCCTGAGGCGAACCAAGCCCAGGGATGAGCGGTGGTCGAAAATCACTACCAGTATGATCCGCTGAGCAATGACGGAGATGTGGATGTTGTCTCGCTCCCCTTCATGGAAGAGTATGGTGAACTCCTTTTCCCCCAACAGATGAGCCAGCCCATCGGTAGCTGCCACATTCCCTGCAGTCAATGAAGCGAGCGATGTGGTGTCCAGGTTGTGCAGTTCTCCATCCACAGCAATCTGCTGACCATTCTTGTCCACCAGGAAGACTACCTTAGCGTTAGCTTCCTCTCTAAGCCTGCCGATAATGGAATTCAGCTTGCTGTATTCTTCTTCAAAGATAAATAAGTCTCTTACTGCCATAAGCAGGTAAACCCCACTTCGGGCTTTATGTTGATGCAATAAACCTTTTATATAAATCTTATACCATAAATCTATCTTTATTGCAAGGCAATTTTAATGCTTTTTATTATCTCCGGCTCTGTCTTCCCTTCCACAGAAACTGCGGAAAACTCTGTGGAAAACCCTCTGTTTAATCTCCTAAATGCGAAACTAAGAAGAGGTTAGAGCAGTATGCTTAAAGATTGTGCTATATAATAACTTCCTTATTATCAATGACTTAACAAAATTGTTGGATAGAGGTAGGTCTTTCTTACCGTGGCTCAGGGGAACTGTGTTCTTCTTTCAGCCTCTGATAGAGGTCGAAGAAGGGCTTAATCTTTTCTGAATCGATGGAAAAATTGCCCAGAGGTTTATCCGTTTCCAGTCCGTGCCAATCAGAGCCTCCGGTGACCAGAAGGTGATGTTTTCGGGTGGCTTGGAGCAATAGTTCAGTATCGACCAGCTTAAGCTTTGGGTTGAAGGCCTCCACCCCATGCAGACCGTGGGAGCAAAGAAGCTCAATATGGGAGGAAAGAGCCTCCCTTTCAGGATGTGTCCAGACGGAAATGCCCCCGCAGGTGTTGACAAGGTCGATGACCTCCCAGGGAAGAACACTCTTTTTAGGGACGAAGGCTGGTGCTCCCTTGCGGAGGTATTTAACATAGGCTTCGTTGGTGGTGTTTACATAGCCCTTTCTCACCATAGCCTGGGCAACATGGGGGCGCCCCATAGATTCTGCTTTGCGGTCTCCCTCAATCTCCTGAAAGTCGATGCCTATTCCCAGAGATTGGAGGATGGCGACCATCTCTTTCAGTCGCTGGCGGCGGGACTGCTGAAAGTCGGAAACCCATGCAAGCAGGGCGTGATTATGGCAGTCGGTGAGGTAGCCGATGATATGGACATCCCTCTCCTCCAGGGTGCAGCTGAACTCAATTGCCGGTATGAGGGTAAGCCCTCTGGCCTGAGCCTCTTTAGATGCCTCGCAGATGCCCCCTATGGAGTCGTGGTCGGCAATGGCGATAATATCCAGCTCATCAGCAGATGCCCGTGCAACTACCTCCTTAGGAGGATAGAGACCGTCTGATATATTGCTATGGATATGAAGGTCTACCTTGATCTTTTCACTCTCCTTCGCTGGTGTGGCTATTTATACTCTTCCAATACCATTGTCAATGTTTGGCTTTTTCCTTTGCGCAGCACAGTGATGGTGATGGAATCTCCTACCAGATGGCTGTAGAACATAAGCTTAGCGTCTTCGGCATCGGCTATCCTTCGCCCGTCTGCCTCGAGGATGACATCTCCCTTGGCAAGCCCTGCCTGCTGGGCGGGACTGCCCTTTTCCACATAGGTAACGATTATCCCGCTGGCCTGCTCGAGACTTAAAGCCTGGGCAAACTCGGGGGTTACATCCTGTGCCTGGAACCCATACCAGACCGGTCGGACCTTCCCATAGCGTATAAGCTCTTCCACCACCCTTTTTGCCTTGTTGATGGGAATGGCAAAGCCAATCCCCAACGAGCCTCCGCTTCTCGTGAAAATAAAGGTGTTTATTCCAATGACCTTACCTTCAGCGTTCACCAGAGGACCCCCGCTATTGCCGGGATTGATGGCGGCGTCGGTCTGAATCATATCCCGATAGATGTGTTGTTGGCTGGTCTCCGGTCGGAATGAGCGATTAGTGGCACTAATGACGCCCACGGTTACCGTCGGCTGCGATTCCTCTATGAGGTTGCCGAAAGGATTGCCGATGGCTATGGCCCATTCCCCGGTAATCAGATTATCAGAATCTCCCAGTTCCACAGGGGGGAGATTTTGTCCTTCAATCTTTATGACCGCGATGTCAGAAGCCCGGTCCTCTCCCACCAGGCTCCCTTTGTACTGCCTTCCATCGCTCAGAGTCAATGTGATCTCCTCCGCCCCGTTAATCACATGCTGATTGGTGAGGATGTAGCCCCGCTCATCGAATATGAAGCCCGAGCCGATGCGGGGTATCTCCTGGCGGTATCTGCGTGGATAAAAGAATTCACGAAAGAAGGAGTCAAAGAAGTCGTCGTAAAAGGGGTCCAGAGGACGATAGGCTCTGGTAACGGTGACTCCGATGCTTACCACCGCGGGTTTCGCTCTCTGAGCGGCAGTTACAATGGCATTGCGGCGGCTCTGGGTGATCTCCTCCTGAACTTGGTGGGGAGACACCGGGCTGGCAGAAGGGACAGCATAGGAGACCGGGAGAAGGGTATTGGAGGGAGAGAGAGGCTCCGGTTCTCCTTTAGTTCCCACGAGAAAGATGCCCGCACACACCAGCATCCCTGAAAGGAAACCGGCACCGCAGAGGAGAAAAACCCTCGTTCTCCCTGTGGATATTACTCTTTGTCTGTCTGCCATAGCGCTCTCTCCTTTAAAATTGGAAGGAAGATACTGGGGAAAAACCTTTGTCCTTTTTCTATCGCTCCTAAACTATCAGAAGAAAATGGTAAGAAGTGAGCCTGAGAGAAGTACTTCTTTCTTTGGTTAATCGAGAACATCTTTACCACATTCCCCGGGAGTAGTTGATATTGGGAACTCTCTCATACTCCACAATCAAGACTCAATCGAACTAATGCTCTCTCCGGATGGAAAAAATTTTAGCATTTCTCTCTATCCCTGTCAACTATCATCCTTCTTTCTCACTAAAAAAATAAAATTCTGTATCCTTGACAAAACTCAACGAGAGATCTTTCCAGGGATGCTATTTAAAAATTTAACTTTACATCGCCTTGAAAATCTGTTATAAAGAAGCTCACTCAAAGAAGTGTCGGGAGAGTTACCATTCTTACTGATTTCTGATAAACGAGCGGGCATTATAGTATTAATAAGATGCCTCCTAACAAGACGCCTTTAGCCTTAAGCATAGCCGAGCTTCTGGGGGTATTGTATTGCTTCTTTGTCAGTATAGAGCTGATGGGTGTTTCCCTTCAGCTTTTCGGAAGCGGCTTTGCCGAGCAACTCATCAGGACCACCGCTAACCCCCTCATGGGACTTTTCATCGGATTGTTGACGACCAGTATCATCCAGAGCTCCTCGGTTACCACCTCCATGGTGGTGGCACTGGTAGCGGGGGGAATGGTTCCCATAGCCAATGCTATCCCCATCGTTCTGGGAGCCAATATCGGCACCACCGTAACCAACACCCTGGTCTCTCTGGCTTTCATCACCAGAAAAGAGGAGTTCCGGAGAGCCTTTTCATGCTCCATTGTGGATGACTTCTTCAACCTTCTGGCGGTTATTATCTTTTTGCCCTTAGAGCTGACCACCGGTTATCTGCAGTGGATATCGTCGCTGATGTGTCGGCTTTTTTCCGGGGTGGGGCTGATAAAGATTGCCAGCCCGTTGAAGCTCATCACCCAACCGGCAGTTGACCTCCTGCTTGGTGCTACCAGGCAGAATGGCATCCTTTCGCTGATTGTGGCTCTGGTTATATTGTTCCTCTCCTTGAAGCTGCTGGTCTCTTTGTTGAAAAAGCTGGTGGTCAGAAGAGCAGAGAGGTTTATTCACGAATACCTGTTTAAGAATATCCTTCGGGCGATGTTGCTGGGATTTGTGCTCACAGCGGTAGTTCAGAGCAGTTCGGTGACCCTCTCCCTCATTGTCCCCCTGGCAGGAGCAGGGATTCTGACCATAGAGCAGATGTTCCCCTATGCTCTGGGCGCCAACATTGGAACCCCGGTAACCGCCATTATGGCTTCGCTGGTCACCGGCAGTCCCGCTGCTATCACCATAGCCTTCGTCCACCTCAACTTCAATATCTCGGGAGCGCTCCTCTTCCTCCCCTTTAAGCCGTTGAGGAGAGTCCCCATCTACTGCTCAAACTGGATAGCAGATGTAGCCAGCAATGCCCGAAAATATGCTATAATTTATTTATTCGTAATTTTTTATGTTATTCCCGGTTTTATAGTTTTACTATGGAGGTGGCTCATTGTTTAGGTATATATTTGACAGACGAAAAACACGGGGGCTTCTTCTCCAGGCCCTGGAAGAGACCAGAAAAATGCTCAAGCGGGAGGAGAAGATGTTTTCTACAGCGGTCGAGTCCCTGATGTATAATCGGGAAGCCGATATCGACCTTCACAGATACGATGTGGAGATCAACCGGGGTGAGAAAATAGTGAGGAGGATGATGCTGGAGCATCTGACCGTCAACCCCAAGCAAGACCTCCCTGCCTGTCTGGTTCTGATTAGCATTGTCATCGATGTGGAGCGAATAGGAGATTACACCAAGAGCATCTTTGAACTGGGAAGGTTGTATGATGAGGGGCTGAGCACGGACAAGTATGTGGAAGAATGCCATAAAATGCGCCAGCTTATTCACCCGATGTTTCAGCAGACAATTGACGCCTTCATCGAGAGCCGGCTTGACGAAGCGAAAGAGGTTATGGAGAAGCACAAAAAGATTAAGGCCAATTGCGACCAACTGATAAAGGATGTAGTTACCAAAGGCTCAATTGCCAGCGGGAAGTGTGTGGTGCTTACGCTATTGGCTCGCTATTTCCGCCGGGTGAGTGCTCATCTGTCTAACATAGCTTCCAGCGTGGTTAATCCCTTTGACGAGATCGGCTTCGACGACGAACTGTAACCCCCACAGAAACAGAAGAGGGGAGCAATGGATATCCTCCATTCCCCTTGTGCCGCCATAGAGGTGGGAACCAACTCACTTCATCTCCTGATTGGTGAGCCGAGCCCCGAAGGGGGATTGAGCATAAAAGAAGACCTCACCCTGATGACCCGCCTGGGAGAGGAGTTAACCCCCGGGGGGATGCTCCGTGAGAAAGCAATCAAACGAACCATAGCCACCCTTAAGCGCTTTGCCCGCACTTGCCATTCCTATCGAGTGGAGAAGCTCGCCGCAGTGGGAACAAACCCCCTGAGAGCAGCCGTCAATGCCAGGGATTTCATCCTTAGAGTGGAAAGGAAGTGTAGTTTCCGTATCCGCATTATCTCCAGCGAGGAGGAGGCCAGGCTCACTTTTCTCGCCATTGCCCAGGGGTATAATATAGACGACACCCCGCTATTAGTGCTCGATATTGGTGGTGGGAGTACCGAGATAATCTATGGAAAAGATGGCGTGATAGAGGGGATGGTCTGCCTGCCCGTAGGGGCGGTCGGTCTTAACCAGCAGTATCTGGTCCATGACCCGGTAAGAGATGAGGAGTGGGAGCGACTCCTTCATAATCTGCGGCAGCGATTATCCCTCCTTCCCCGGACTGCCAGCTCAGCTCAGGCTTTCGGGGTGGGAGGGACGATATGCACCCTGATGGCGGTAGAGCTTGGCTTAAAGGAGTTCACCCCCCAGCAGGTAGAGCTGAAGAAGCTGACCATCCCTCAACTAACAGAGGTTATTAAAAGGCTCAAATCCCTTTCCATAGTTGAGCGGAGGGAGAAACTCGCCCTTCACCCACTCAGGGCAGACATCATCCTGGCGGGAGCCGCCATACTTTACGCTTTCCTGGAGAGATACAGCAGGAAGGAGATAGTGGTAAGCGTAAGGGGAGTTCGCTATGGGCTCCTGCACGAGCTTCTGGAGGACTAAAGGTAATCAGGGGAAGGGGGATAGCTTTCCATCTATTCCATTTAATCAAGCTCAGCGATAATATTGAGATATTTTCTCTTGACTTTTTTTGTCATAATTAGTAAAATTCAATTATATCAATTAGATATACAAAGGAATGGAGCTGTATTTCGATGGTAAAAAGCTCTTATCCCTGGGTAGTGAGTGGAGAGGAGAAAATACCATTCTCCAGGGGAATTTTGACTCAGTCCCTTATGGATATCGGTCTGGACTTCCAGCAAGCTTATCGTCTGGCCATTAAGGTGAGGGATACGCTTAAAGGGAAGGAGACTATTGAGAAGGAGGAGCTCGCCCGGATAGTGGAGGGGATGTTGCTTAAGGAGTGCGGAGAAGATACCAGCCGCAGCTACCGTACACGAAAGAAGGCTCCAGTTTCCATCTTTGTACAGGATGGGGACTCCGGATTTCCTTTTTCCAAAGGAATACTTTCCCAATCTATTCAAGCTGCTGGTTTGGAACCTAACAACGCCTATGATATAGCCCGTCAGATTGAAGCCACCCTTACCCGGCAAAAGCAGAGCAAGGTGACCTATGATGAGCTCAAGAACTTAACCTTCAATACTCTGCTTAAGAACTACGGGAAGAACATTGCAGAACGCTACCTCATCTGGCGAAAGTATTCCTCCAGCGATCGCCCGGTGGTGGTTCTCATCGGCGGTGCCACCGGTGCTGGCAAGTCCTCCCTCTCGGCTGAAGTAGCTCACAGACTGGGGACCTCCCGGGTTGTCTCCACCGACTCATTGCGGCAGATTATGCGAATTATGTTCTCTCCCGACCTATTGCCGGTTATTCATTCATCCTCGTATTCTGCATGGAAGGAACTCGACTATCCCTTCATAGATAAGGCAGACCCGGTTATTGGTGCATTCAGAGAACAGGTAGAGCGGGTAACCGTTTGCATAAGGGCCATGATTGACCGAGCGATAGAGGAGAACATGCACATGATTATCGACGGTGTGCATGTGGTGCCAGGCTTTATTAATCTCAAAGCTTACAAAGACAAAGCTTATATAATTGAAATAGTCATTGTAGTGTTGGATAAGGATGCCTATCGGCAGAGGTTTGCCATCCGGCAGGTTACCGCATCCCGGAGGCATTTCAAAAGATATCTGGAGAACATTGACTCCATCTACCGCATTCAGAAATATATTATTGAGATGGCCGAGCATTATAATTGTCCTATCCTCAATAATATAGACTTTGAAAAGACGGTGTTGTCTATCATCCGGCTGATCACCGATTCCCTCTGTGCAGTGGAGCAGAGGCACAAGCTGGAAGCCAGGTAACCCAAATAGCCCTACCATGGAAGAGAGTCCCATCCTGATAATAGGGGAGGAGCCCCATGTGGTGAAGAAGATGGAGGCAGCCGTAGCCAACTTAGGGTATCCCTTCCGCACAGCGAAAAGCTTCGACCAAGCCTACCAGTTTTTAGCCAATCAGAAGCCATTGATGATCATCTCTGAGAATGTACTCGCTGGTAGGAGCTGGATAGATTTCTTCAAGTCTCTGACTGGAATCCCCGCCTTATTCGATGTCCCCACTATCTGCCTGCTGACGGAAAAGGAACTCATAGAGCTCATTAGCGCCCAGGAATTCAAGGCAGACGACTACCTCATAAAGCCCTTCCGACTTCGAGAAGCGAGGGCGCGTGTCCAGGCTCTGCTGATGCTCGGCAAGAGGTTACCTCTTACCTCCCCACTGGGGGGCGAGCTGGAAGATATAGGACTGATACCTTTGCTGAAGCTGATAGAGAGGAATGGGCTTTCCGGCAGATTGCAAGTCAGTTCTGAAACAGAGAAAGCAGAATTCCTCTTCCTTCAGGGAGATGTGATTAAGGTGATGCTGGGGGAACTCAAGGGGAGAGATGCTCTTGAGAGAATCCTTTCCCTGAGAGGAGGGAATTTTAACTTAGAGATAGATGAGGGGATACCTCCTTCTTATCCGCAGGAATGGGCAGCGATGAAAATCTCCCCATCAATAGAGGAGCCATCACCAGAACCCCTTATACCTCTGGGCGACCTCTCACAGGTGGAATATGAGGGGGAGGTCTTTCAAGTGCAAACGGAGTTCATCCCGTGTGAAACTCCTACTTTGACCACCCTCATACTGCGAGGAGGGGAAGTGGTCAGAAAGATAAAGCATCAATGGGAGCCGGGCACCATAGATATTAGAGATGAGAAAGAACTGGTGCGGCAGCAGCACAGCCAGGTGGTGAGCCACCTGCAACATGGGGGGCTATCAGCTTTAGAGACTTCGAAGCTTGAGCTAAGGAAAAGCGGTGATTATCGGTTATTATTAAAGGCGGTGGAGCTTGTCTACTCCCATGTAAGACAAAAGCTGGGGAGCTTTGTCTCTAAAACTTATCTCCTCCATTTGAAGGAGCTGTTGACTGATAAATACCCCTATCTGGATGAGTTGGCGATTGCTGGTAGCAGGGTTGTCCTTAATGGATTAGCTGCCCGCCGACCCGAGCTCATCGAGGTAGAAGGGGTCAGCCGCTGGCTGGGTGGATTTGTTAAGAAATGTGCCTCTATTGCCCCGGGGATAGTCATCCCCCCTTTAGCAGAACTCACCTTCCCTCTTCGAGAGCAACTCCAGAAGATAGGCTTTTATCCACCTTAGTGAACCATTGGCCTTTACGAGGTCTGGTCTTCATCCCTTATCCTCTCAATTACCCACCACATAAGGGCTTTTCAGATACTCTCTGGCTTTCTGGCGGGATTTTCCGAAGCTTTTCAGACGGATAACATTTTCATACTCGGCTATGGCTTCTTCCCGCTGTCCCAGCATATCATAGCATCTGCCCGCATCGAGATGTCCGTAGGACAGCAGCCAGTTATTCTCCCCCGCATTGGATTCTATAATCTGCTTCAGCACCTGCAGGGCTTCCTCATAGCGCTCCGCTCGGCGTAGGGCCTCCGAATAGAAATAGAGGGTGGTATCCAGACCCTCTTTACCATATATATCTTGTTCCTGAGCCTTGTGCAGTATCTCTTCGTACATGCTGATGGCTTGGGTATAATTTTTCAGTTTCAATTTGGTATAAGCTAACATCCCGTAAAAGCTGAAGTTATTGGGATACATCTGGTGGAGCTCGGAGAGGATACTCTCAGCTTCTTGATATCTCTCTTCAAACTTGATATAGAAGAGAGCGAGGTAGAACTTCGCCTCATGGCGGGAGTAAACACCTTTTTCCGCGGCTAACTCCAGCTTATTCATTCCTTCCTCTTTGCCTCCCCACAGACGATAGAGCAGGGCGCTGAAAACCCGCACCACGGTAGATTGGGTAGCGATATAATAGTCGTAGATGCCCAACGGGGCATAGCAATCAAACAGGGAGGGGTCCTTCTGGATAGCTTTCAGAAGATGGGAGCGACCTTCCATTGTCTTGCTCGCGGTTGCTGATTTGTCTCCTGCCCGTCCTAACAGCATTCCTATTCTGCTGTGGCACATCCCCAGGATGAAGAGGGCTTCGGTATCGTCGGGGTTCTCCTCCAGACGGCGGTTGGCATAGGAGATAGCCCATAGGGCTGCCTCACGGAATTTCTCATGCAGCTCGGGGTCATCCTCTTTATTGAGCGTCATCCACCAGTAGGTCTCCGCTTTGAAAAAGTAGCCGATGGGATTGCGTGGGTGCTGAGAGACGAGGCGGTCGAAGCGTGCCAGGGCTTTGTCGAACTCAAAATTGTAATAGTAGCTCATGCCGAGCCTGATGTCCTTGTTGCCCGGACTGTCGGTTTGACCTTCGTCCCAAAGTCGCAGCGGAGCTTGCCTACTCTCCTGGGCATAGACCCCCTGGCCAAAGAAGAGTAACCATGTTATAAGAAGGTAAATAGGTATGTGTCTCCATAAGTTATTGAGCATGGTTGTCCTCTTTTGGTAAATCTGTCTCGGGATTATGGTTTGTTTTTTTAATCTCAATTCTTCTTCTCCTGAGGAATAGGTAAAAGAGCCCACCCGGCAGACTTGACAGCAGAAGTACAGCCAGCCATAATAGACCTAATGATAACCCTGCCTCTGATGAAAGCCCTACCGTAGCAAAGAGAATGGTGTAGCCCGTCTCCCTCAGACCTATGCCATTGATGGTGAAGGGAAACATACCCAGCACAGCGATTACGGGGATGAAGATGAAGAAATATTTGGGAGAAAGGGAAATCCCCATAGCCCGGGCATTAACCATATTGACCGCTATAACCAGCAGCTGAAAAATCAGCGAATACACAAAAGCGATACCCAAAACCACCTTTTTCTCCTTATAGCGGTTTAAAGTACTCCATACCTCTTTGAACTTGTTCCCTATTCGGCGGAGACCAATCTGTTCCAGGAGCTTGCTTCCCAGGTTGTAAATCCATGGCCTGAATATGAGAATGAAGAAGATAAAAAAGAAGAAGAGGAAAGCCAAAAGAACCAGCAGAGAAATAGAATATCTACCCAGCTGCAGCGGGAAGACGAGGGAAGAAACGATGGCGATGGAGAAGAGCGCGAACAGTCCGGTACTCCGCTCCATAAAGACCGAGGATGCCGATTGAGGAAACTTCTCCAGATCATCCGAAGCCAGGTAGATGCGGATGGCATCCCCTCCGATTATGGTGGGCATGAAGAGGTTGAAAAACATCCCTATGAAATAGAGCTTCACCAGTGAGAGAAGACGTTTCTGGCTTCCCAGCGACTTCAGCAGCAACTGCCACTTATAGGAACAGAGCATCTGCCCCCCAATATATATCAAGACCGCCAGTAAGACCAGCCTCCACTGCGATGAGAGCAAGAGCCCCTTTAACTTACCGAGATTCACCTTCCACAGCAGAAGACTTAACAGCGAAAGGCTTATGGCTGCTCTCAATAACGGCCTGCTCGCCTCGGGAAGGTTTTTCAGCTGATTGTAAACGAGATGGGGAAGCGGTAATTTATTGTTTTTCACCCCCTTCCTCCTTTCCCTGGATGGTCACCAAAGATGCTAATTGCTGAAGAGCCTCCCTCCCTTCTATCCGATAGATGGAAACTGCCTCAAGCCCCCTCACTCTGACCACATGAATGGGGGAGAACCTCTGGCTGATAAGATAGTATGTTTTGTAGTTCTCCAGGTATCTCCTCCCTGGCTGCAGCAGGAAGAAGTAAATCCCATCTTCGTCGAGGGTAAGCTTATTTACTGAGAAGGGCTGGAACACAAGGTCGCTTCGCCCATAGCGTTTAGAGAATAACTGGAACGCTTTAGGGGTATCCGCTATCACCACACTTCTCTGAGGTGCGCGTTCCCCTAAATAAGCGAAGGCTTCCCTCAAACCCACATCGTAGAACTCATCATGAGGGAAGTAGTATCCTATTTTCCCCCCTCCCAGCTGGTTGAGGTATAGGCTATAATAAGGAAGGCTAACCACGGAAACCAATCCAGGGTGGAGGAGCAACACCACCAGGCCTCCGAAGAGCAACATAATAGGGATACTCCTGATGTTTACGCTCGGAGATAAAGAGCTCCGCCATCCCCTCAATTTTTGATAAGTCCATTCTACCCCAACGCCGGCGATGAGATAGACCGCAGGCATCAGGGAGAGAATATATCGGGCAAACTTACCGCCCGGTAAAGAAATAAAAATTAGCCACACGAAAAACCACAGCAGCAGGAAGATGGAACCCTCATGCCGATATCTTTTGAATAGAACCACCATACCTATGCCCAAAAGGAGCAGAATTGAGACCGGAACCTTGACCCCCAGGTAGAGAAAGTAGTAATAGAAGGGGACTCCCCACAGGGTATAAATCGCCTTGTTCTTGTAAACCTCACCCATAAAGGGATAGCCGTGATGGGTGAACACATCCTTGTGAAGAAAGTATTTCTTTATATACCCGATCACCTTGGGATGCAGAACCATGGGATTGGCAACAAGGAAGAAGAGAACAAAAACGGCTATCATCTTGTACCAGGTACTAGCAGGTATTATCCACGGGCTGTTTTTGCGGCGATTCAGAATGTCGTAATAGAACAGGGTGAGCCACCCGTAAGGGACCACATATTTGGAGGCATACATCAGCCCCAGGGAGGCTGCCCCTTTATAGTAGAGAAGGTCTTGACTTCTTCCCGGGGTCATGTTTTTCCCTTTTATAAGGAGATAGTTAGCCAGCAGGAAAAAGAAGACCAGCAGAGTATCCTCTTTGCCTACTCGATTGAAGGTTATGGCGGTAATTCCCACCGCCCACAGGTAGAATGCCCACAGCCCCACCAGGCCTCCGAAGAGCTCTTGAGCAAGGAGGAAGATAACCACCCCCGTCAGAGCTCCGAACAGGATGTTGGGAAGCCGGAGCCCCCATTCCTCTCCCCCCTTCGGCTTCAGCCATCTCGCCAGATTTACCGAGAGAAGGGAGAGGGTCTTCATCAGCATGGGGTGTTCGGCATTGGGGGTAAAATCCCCCTTCATATAAGAGTCTATCGCCAGCAGCTTGCCCGCCTCGTCTTCGCTCAGCCCTACCTTTTCAATGCCATAAAACCTCAGAGCGAAGGCCATAAGGAAAAGCCCTATGAGGGCTGCTGCTCGGCGCTTTTTCATCTTTTCTGACCTTTAAGTGAAAGGTCCTGATATTCTTAAAATGTGTCAGCCTGTCCCTATTGTCTGGTGACCTCTACCTGGCTTCCTTCGCTCAGAGCTTCCTTACCGATGGTAACTACCAGTTCCCCTTCCTTCAATCCGCTGACTATCTGCACCATTCCCTCCCGCTGGGAGCCGAGCTTCACCTCCCGCTGCTGGGCGGTCTGGTCTGATATCACAAAGACAAAGAACTTATCCTCTTCCCTAGTGAGGGATTTGTCCGATATGACAATAGCATCGAGGATGGCCTTCAGGGTCAATTCCACAGTAGCAAAGAACCCTGGTTTCAGCCGGTGGTCGGGATTGGGGAGGAGAGCTTCCAGCCCGATGGAGCGGCTCAGAGGGTCTACATGGGGGTCAATAGTGGTTACTTTGCCAGGGAAGCGCTCTCCGGGATAGGCATCCACCCCAACCTGTACCGCTTGACCTTTATTTAGCTCGGCAGCATATCCCTCGGGGACGGAGAAACTGAGTTTGATAGGATCAATCTGAATTACCGAGAAGAGTGGTCCACTGCGCATGGTATTGATATATTGCCCTTCTTCGGTCATCTTGAGCTTTATCAGCCCATTTATAGGAGACTTAATCAGAGTATCCTGCAGCCTTTTCCTTGCCAGCTCCAGCGAGGCTTTTGCCGCATCCACCCCGGCTTTTGCCAGGTCGTATTTGGTCTTGAACGCATCGTAGACTCCCTGGGCGATGGCTTCCTCCTTAAGGAGTTCCTCCTTCCTCTGAAGCTCGATCTCGGCACTGCGGAAGTTTGCCTCCGCCTGGGCAAGGTTGGCTTCTGCCTGCTTCAGGGTGAGGGCTATCTCCGTGTCGTCTAACTTCGCCAGTAGGGCTCCTTTGGAAACGCGGTCACCCACATTCACCAGAACCTGGCTGATGGTTCCCGATATCTCGGAGCTCACCGCCACCTCCGTGTAAGGGAGGAGGCTTCCGGTGGCGGAGATTTTCATCGCCCAATCGGTCTTCACAGCCGCAGTTACCTCCACAGGATAGCGAACCATCTGGGTTTGGGCTCCTGGAGCTTCCTCAATGCCGCCAGTCTCTTCCCCCTTTTCAGAGCATCCGATAGAAATAATAATCACCATCAGGATTGAAAAAACGGTTAACCACCAAAGGTGCTTCATTTCTTCCTCCATCAATAGATATATTCAGCAGCAAAGATTCCGACCACCTTTTGCAGGTTGAGGATCGCCAGGTGGCGGTCGTATCTCAGGCTGGTCAGATTTTTTCTCGCCCGGTCCAGAGCATTCAGTGCCTGAGAGAGCTCCAGGCTGGTAGCTTCGCCCACCGCAAAGAAACGGGAGACGAGCTGATAGTTCTCCTCTGCCAGTTGGACCTGCTTCTCCAGGGTCTTCACCGCTTCGGTGAGGCTTTCCAGACCCAGATACGCCTCGGTAACATCCAGTTCAATATCTTTGACCAGCCTGTCCCGGCTAAGGCGAGCCTGAACCTGCATTGATTTGGCTTCTCGCATCTCCGCTATCCCCAGCCCTCCGTCGAAGATGGGGAGAGCCACATTAATGCCGATGCTGGCATATTCCTTCGACGGGAAGAGGGCGTTCTGGCGGAGAAATGAAGCCTGGGTCGATACAGTGGGAATAAATCTCCCTCTGGCATTCCCCATCTCCATGTTAGCCAGTCTCTGATTCAGGGAGTTATTCCTTAATTCCAACCGGTTCTGAAGGGCTAATGTGAGCAGCTCGTCCAGACTTCCTTCGGGGATGGGAGGAGAGGTGGGCTCTGTCAATTGGTAGTCCCCTTCAATTCCCACCAGACTGGAGAGCCTGTCTTTGGCTATTTTTAGCTCGTTCTCCTTCTGGATGAGCTCTCTGCGGGAGTTAAGCAGGTCGAGCTCAGCTTGCAATACCGCGGTCTTGGTCACTTCTCCCACCCGGAAGCGAGACTGGGCAACCCTGAGCTGTTTTTCTGCCAGCTCCAGGTACTGGCGGGTCAGCTCCACCTCCTTCTGTGCCTTAATCACGTCATAATACGCCGCCGCCGCAGCCAGCAGAATCCCCTGGCGTGTCAGCAACAGGTTGTTGCCGGTCATTTCCTTATTTGTCTTGGCACCCTTGTACAGGTTCCAGGAGCGACCGCCATCGAAGAGGAGTACCCCCAGGCTGACGGTCATAGTGTAGGTGTTCTGGGGCATGATCTCAAAAGGAACGCTATCAAAGGATAACTGGTCCATGAGCGGGGTGAACTCTACACTGCGGTCGTAGTGGGTGCCCAAGAAATTGAAAGAGAGATGGGGCAGGATGGCAGAGCGAGCCTTGGTTATGGCATGACCCGACTGCTGATATTGCTCCTCGGTTATCTTTATCTCCTCGTTCATTTTCAGAGCTATGCGGTAGACCTGGCTCAGGGTATATTGCCTTTCCTCCTGCGCCCTCACCGGAAGAGAGAGCCACGACATCATTAAGGAAGCTATCAGAGGGATGGTTAAAAACCTCATCTCTACTCCGCTCCTTTCTTAAGTAATCCCCTTAAAAATACCCTGTAGATGAGCTTCTCATCCTGGGTGACGGGATTGGTTGTTTCGTGGATAATGCGATAAAGAATCAGAGAGTTTATCATCTCGGCTAAAAGGTATGCTGCCTTCATCGGCTCAACCTGACAGAAAGTGCCCTGTTCACACCCCTGTTCTATCACCTGGCTTATCTCGTTGAAATAGGGTTGGTACTTCTCCTTGAGCCTCTCAAAATATTCCTGAGGATGTTCCAGATAAAGCCCCCCTCTGATGTTCAAGCAGACCTTGAAGAATGCCTTGTGGTCTTCGAAGAACTCCATCTGCGTGGAGACCACATTCCATATCTTCTTCAGGGGGGGGTGGTCACCCTCCAGTGATTTGTGGATCAAGGATATAAATTCGTTAAGCTTCTCATCAATCGCCTGGAAGAAGAGGTCGGTTTTGTTCTTAAAATACAAATAAAGGGTTCCTTTAGAGACACCGGCATTTTGGGCAATTTTGTCCATGGTGGCTTCCTGGAACCCCTCCCGGGCGAAGACCTCCTGGGCCGAGCGGAGTATCTCGCGCCGGCGGAATTCAGTGACCACCTCCCTTTTGGTCAAAAGTTTTTCCTCAGCCATATTTCCTCTCCCTTTCCCTACTATAATGACTATTAAGTTATTACAATGACCAATTAGTCATATACACTACTCCCTTTATCCCTGTTTGTCAAGAGAAAATTTATACCCAGAGTCAATTTAATGGTGATAGGGAGAAGCGGATTGTTTATCATAGCGGAGTATTAGAGAGCCAGACTTTGCTATCTCCAGCCTGAATTAATAGTAATCCTCTCACCCACAGCTCCGGGAAGGTAGGGGGGGGAAATGATATAAAAGGCTAATAGGCTTTGGCAAAGTAGACCCGCTGAGCTGAGGGGCGCCCGCATTTTATGCAGCTCCCATTGACATGGTCAGGCTCCAGAGGGAGGGCACGGATGGTGGCGGTGGTTTCCTCTTTTATCTTCTGTTCACATTGGGAGTCACCGCACCAGAAGGAGTAGATGAACCCCCCCTTGGTTTTAATTATCTCCTTGAACTCGTCGTAATCCTCAACAGTATGGGTATTATCCTGGAGGAACTTTTTCGCCTTTTTGAATAAGGTGTTCTGGATTTCCGCAAGCAGCAGGGGAATCTCTTTTTCCAGGTCTGCGAGGGGAAGGAGCACTCTGTCACCGGTATCTCTGCGGACTGCTACCGCCCTTTTTTCTGCTACCTCCTTCATGCCTATTTCCAACCTCAGGGGAACTCCCCTCATCTCCCATTCGCTGAACTTCCATCCGGGCGAGTATATTTCCCGCAGGTCTACCTGAACCCGCAGCTCAATTCCCTTCAATCGCTTCTCTATTTCCTCTACCAGTGGGAGCACTTTCTTCTGCCAGTTGGCAGCCGGTATGGGGATGATGATGAGCTGAATGGGAGCTATCTTGGGCGGGAGGATTAAGCCCGAGTCGTCCCCGTGGGTCATTATGATAGCCCCGACAAGGCGGGTGGTGACCCCCCAGGAGGTCTGCCAGGCGTATTTCATCTTCTGGTCTTTGTCTTCAAACTTGATATCGAAGGCTTTGGCAAAGTGTTGTCCCAGGTGATGGGATGTGCCCGCCTGGAGCGCTTTCCCGTCGGTCATCAGGGCTTCGACGGCATAGGTCTTCAGGGCACCGGCGAACTTCTCGCTTTCGGTCTTAAGCCCGGCGATGAGCGGGATGGCGAGGTCGTTCTCAATGAAATCACGATAGACCTCGAGTATCATTAAGGTCTCCTCTTCGGCTTCCTTCTCGGTGGCGTGCACGGTATGTCCCTCCTGCCAGAGGAACTCTCTGGTTCGCAGGAAGGGACGGGTTTCCTTCTCCCAG
>JAOUOQ010000129.1 GCA_029880275.1 Candidatus Aminicenantota bacterium
CGCTATGTCATCACTCTATCAATCAATGTCCTTTTTTTCCAATATCTTCAGGATATTATGTAGCCCCTTTTTCAGCAACTTGAGTTTAGCCGAAAGCTTATCTTCTGCCGGAAGGTGCTCCTTTCCTTGCCGACCGGATTCCTCTTTTAGCTTCGCTCGTGCACCGGCAATAGTGTAACCATCTACCTGCAACAGCTCCTTGATGTGGAGGATGGTTTCTATATCCTTTTTCTTGTAGAGTCGTTGCCCGCCTTTGTTCTTCATCGGGGAGAGCGAGGGGAACTCAGATTCCCAGTAGCGGAGGACATAGGGTTCGGTCTGAGTTAAGCGGGCTACCTCACCAATTTTGAAGAAGAGCTTATCGGGTAGTTTTGGCATTCGGTTCATCTCAAGGTTTATGCTTGCATTTATCATCTAAGGGGGAGTTTACAAATTTTATCAGGAACCTGGCTGGATGAAAACTCAGCCATTGACGAGGTGGGATAAGAACTGATGCTCCTGTTTTGGGGTTTCTGCGCAATCTTCCCGCACGCCGGCGCAGCTGGAAGGTGCCGAAATTGCTGAGAGTAATCTTTCTGCCTTTAATGAGTTCCATTTTTATTATTGATAGGGTGAGCTCTAATATTTCGTCTGCCTCCTTTTTGAGGAGACCACCATGGCGGTTATATATTAACTTTGATATTTCTTTGCGTGTCATAAGGGCGGGGGAGTTATTATTTACGGCTTAATTTGATATTAAGGGAAAGCTTCAGCTTTATCTCCCTGGTATCTTGGTCTACCTTCAATTCAATAGGGACGGTTATCTCTTTTTCCTCTTCCTTTGGTTCCTCTAGAGGAGTGCTTTCTAACATGATTTCTTCCTCTTCTTGTGGGGTGCTTGGCTCAGATTCGAGGAAAGGGGAGGTTTCTAAGAGCAGCTCTTCTGGCTCTTCCTGGGGAGCTTCTTCTTGGTAGCTGCCAGATAAAACAGGTTCTTCTTCTCGCAAGGAGGATGGTACGGGGATTTTATCTTCTGCTTTTATTGGCTCGGCTTCAAACTCTTCAACATTTAGCTCTCTGGAGATTTTGCTCATTACCGAAAGGGTGATCTCCCGCAAGCATTCATACACCCCTATGCCGTGAATGGCGATGGCTTCGAAGTGGGGCACCCCATATCTATTCAACATTCTGTTAAGCTCTTCGACCGGGGCTATCTTCAAGAGGTCTCTTTTATTGAACTGAAGAATGTGGGGGAGGTCTTTGAGACTCATTCCCTGCTCCCGGAGGTTCTTCTCGAGGTTGTCTACGCTCTCCAGATTAGAGTCCATCAACTCCTTTTGGGAGTCGGCGACAAAGACTATCCCATCAGATCCTTTTAACACCAGCTTACGGGTGGTGTCGTAAACCACCTGGCCAGGCACCGTGTAGAGCTGAATTGTGGTCTGAATCCCCTTGAAGCTCCCGATTTCAAGAGGCATAAAGTCAAAGAAGAGGGTGCGGTCTTCACTGGTTGCCAGGGAGACCATATTCCCCCTGTCCTCTTCGGGGAGATTGTTGTATATATACTGCAAGTTGGTGGTTTTGCCACTTAGCCCTGGTCCATAGTAGACAATCTTTGCCGTTATCTCTTTAGTGGCGTAGTTGAAAAATACCATTTTGCGCCTCCAATAGGGGCGGACTTGTCAGTTGCCAACTTTGTTGGATAGATAACAGCATAATATATCCTCTTAAAGATAACATAAATAATCTTTTAAGTCAATTTATTTATAAGTATTACAAATATTTTATTTCTTTCTAAGCTCAATTTTTATGGGAGTACCATAAAAGCCGAAAGCCTGCCTTATCTGCTCAGTCAGGTAACGCCGATAGGCGGGTGTGAAGTTTCGGGGGTTGTTCACAAAGAATACGAATCGGGGAGGCCTGATATCGACCTGGCTTCCATAGAGAATCCGGGGTTTTCCTCGTCTTTTTGGGGAAGGAAGCCTGGGGGAAATCACCTTATGGATCGCCTGATTCAGCACAGGAGTGGGGACCCTAAGGCTCATGCTTATGAATACCTGCTGAACCAGGTCGAATATTTTGAACACCCTCTGCCCTGTTTTAGCTGATATAAAGAGTGTGGGAGCGTAACGGAGAAAATGGATTCTCTTTCTTATCTCCTTCAGGTAAAGGTCGGTATTCTTCCACTCGGGAGGCATCAAGTCCCATTTGTTTACCAGTATAACTACCCCCCGTCCCTTTTTCTCGGCATAGGTCGCGATGGCTACATCTCCGCTGGTGATTCCTTCGGTAGCATCAAGCAGCAGGAGTATCACATCAGCCCGCTCCAGGCTTTGCCGTGCCTTTAGCACACTGATTATCTCGGCTGGTTCCCGAAGCACTCTTTTTCTTCTTATGCCAGCTGTGTCGATGATGCGGTATTTTATATACTCATAAGAAAATAGAGTATCGATGGAGTCTCTGGTGGTTCCCGGCTCCTCGCTCACTAATACCCTCTCTTCTCCCAGTATTTTGTTTACCAGCGATGATTTGCCCACATTGGTTCTGCCGACCACTGCAATTTTAATCTCCGGTTCCTCTTCTTTCTCCTCTACCTCTTCAGCGGAGGGTAGCTGCGAGGTTATCAGGTCGAGCAACTCCCCTATACCGCGTCGGTGCTCTGCGGAGATAATGCAATTTTGAGCAAAGCCTAATTGGTAGAATTCTGCCGCTTCTTTTTCCAGCCCGGGATGGTCTACCTTGTTTATCACCAGAATTATTGGTTTGTTATGTTTTCTCAGGAGGCGGGCAATCTCAGACTCCAGCGGGGAAAGCCCGCTTCTTACATCAACTACAAATAGAAGCAAATCGGCATCTTTTACTGCCCTGAATACCTGCTCTTTTACCTTCTCTGTCATTTCCTCAGAGGCGAATAAATCTAACCCTCCGGTATCAATAAGACTGAAGCTTCTCCCTTCCCATTCCGCCTGGCCATAGAGCCGGTCCCTGGTCACCCCCGGGAGACTATCCACGATTGCCTTTCTGAGCCCACAAATCCGGTTGAAAAGAGTGGACTTACCCACATTTGGTCTACCGAGAATGGCGATTTTAGGAAGAGCCATCGATTATTCTCTTTATCTTACCGGGAATTTTTGTTATAAAATAAAAGAGCATCTATTAAAATACTATAACATAGCTAAGATGTGGTCGACAATCACTTTGGCAAAATATTTCTTGACAAGGATAACTTGGACTAATATAATGACTTATGTTTTCCAAAAGGAGGCAAGGCATGATCAAATCGGATATAGTTAATGAGATATCCAACGTTGCCGAAATCACCAAGGTGAAAGCCGAAATTGCGGTAAAAGCGATTTTCGATGCTATGAAAAGATCCCTTGCTCGCAAGGAGAGGATTGAGCTCAGGGGTTTCGGAATCTTCCAGGTTAAGCCTCGCAAGAGAGGGATAGGAAGAAACCCTCGGACCGGGGAAGAGGTCAAAATTCCTCCCGGATATACCATCCGCTTTAAACCCGGGAAGAACTTATTAAGTATTAAATAAATCCATCCCTTTGATTTCTTCTTTCAAATTGACCGGGTTCTGTAGGCTAAAAGGAAGACTCTGAGCCTCAAGATTCTATTGGCTTCTAGTAATAATATAATCTATCTGGCAATAATAAAGCTCTTTCGCAGCACTACTTATTTCCTTGTAGTTTCTTGACACCCACCACCAGGTGCTATATACTTAAAGCTCAAAACTTACGGATTCATTGGAAAAGTGAAAGAAGGAGGCTTAGCTGTTGGAGAGCTTATCCGGGGAAGAGAGGTTAACCGCTGCTCCATTGGTGCCAGAAAAAGGGCCGAGGATATTTATAAATATTATTCTCTTTATCCTGACGATAATCACCACCTTTATCATTGGTGCTGTTGACAATTTAGGTTTCCAATCCAACGAGCCTATCGTATTCGACCTCGGTTTTATCCATAAGATTTTTGACGACCCCTCTATATTACGCCATGGATTCTATTTCTCCATCGCTATTATGGGCTTCCTCCTCAGCCATGAGTTAGGGCATTACTTTACCTGCCGCCGATACAAAATTAAGGCGACTCTCCCTTACTTTATCCCCGCACCCACTTTAGTGGGCACTTTTGGAGCCTTTATCAAGATTAAGTCTCCGATAAAGAACAAGAAGGCACTTTTTGATATCGGAATTGCCGGTCCTCTGGCCGGCTTTGCAGCAGCATTGCCCACCTTGATTATCGGTCTGAAGCTCTCCAAGCCGATTTTAATTCCCCCGGTGCATAAAGGCCTTTATTTGGGCATAGGGGAGCCGCTTCTCTTTGACCTTATAGAGCGTGTATTTTTGCCAGTTTATCCTGATAATTACGACCTGCTCCTGCACCCCATAGCTCTTGCAGGATGGTTCGGATGCCTGGCAACGGCGTTAAACCTTTTGCCAATAAGCCAATTGGATGGTGGGCATATAAGCTATGCCATCTTCGGTAAACATTATTCTAAGGTATCATTGGGTGTTTTTTCGGTGATAATTCTGATGGGATTCATTACCGGCTTTCCAGGATGGTTCTTCTGGGGATTATTGATCTTACTGCTGGGGCTGCGGCATCCTCGAACTCTCAATGATGAGCTCCCCCTTGATGGAAAAAGGAAGCTCCTGGGTCTATTAGCCCTTATTATTTTTATCCTTACTTTTATGGCTAAACCTATCTATATCAGCTGAGAGCTTATCTTTGCTCGCTTTTCTGCTCTCCTCTATTAGCTGCCGGCATCCTTGAAGCTCATCCTCTTTGACCATCAGCCGGTAGATTGGTTCCCCCTTATCTTTGTCACTGCGAAATATGGGGGGCAAGATTCGCTGAAACCTCCCCTTGGAGAGCAGCACTACCTGGTAGCCATGGAACTCAAGCAGGCTTTTGATAACCATAATCTCCGCCAGGCTGTCTGAGAAAAAGACTGGAGCCCACTCGCCCTTCTGCCCGGAGCTTAAATATATCTGAGGAGAAGAGCTCCCACAATAAGGGCACAAACTCTTCTCTTTTTGATAAGTTTTATGGCATACGGGGCAATAAGGCATTGCACTTATCCCTCGTTTTTATTACCCTTCAGCTCATCAATCGCATGAGCCATCGCCCTCGGAGCTGAATAGCCCCTTCAGGGCACGCCTCTTGACAGCAGAAGCAGGTGATGCATTTGTCGTAATTGATAATCATCTGGCTGTTAGACTCGCTGACGGCTCCGGTGGGGCAGGCTTCCAGACAGCGTCGACAGAGTGTGCATTTGGAAAGCTCAACAGAGGGGAGGGGAGTAAGGTATCGCTTGAGTCTCCGTTGGAGCCAATGGGGGATGTTCCAGGCCATGGTTGAATAACTTGGGAATTGAAAATCGTCCACTGCCACCTTGTTCAGCTCTTCTCCTAAGATTTTTATCTTCCCTATATCAACGGGAGCAATCCCCATCTCCCTGGCAACAAAAGTGGTGGGCAAAAGAAAGGGTTCCAGCCCAAGCAGGTGGGTTATCAGCATATCTAACGCCACACAGTCTCTGCCTGCCAGAATCAGCCCCAGCTTACGCAGCCTGCCGCTCTGGGGGCCATTTCCCTCCATGGCTACTATACCATCCACAATGGTCAGTTGTGGTCCGATCGTCCGATAGAGTTCCACCAGCATGCGGGCGAAATAAAGCCTATCTGTTCC
>JAOUOQ010000015.1 GCA_029880275.1 Candidatus Aminicenantota bacterium
GGATAAGATAAGAAATATCGGTCTCATGGCGCATATAGACGCCGGCAAGACCACTACCACCGAGCGCGTCCTCTACTATACCGGAATAGTGCACCGACCGGGAGAGGTTGACGAAGGCACTGCCACCATGGACTGGATGGAGCAGGAGCAGGAGAGGGGAATCACCATAACCTCGGCCGCAACCACCTGCTTATGGGCGGGGCATCGGATTAATATCATAGATACCCCCGGGCATGTCGATTTCACTGCCGAAGTGGAGCGCTCTATGCGGGTGCTCGATGGAGCGATAATCATCTTTTGTGCGGTAGGAGGGGTGGAATCCCAGTCAGAGACGGTGTGGCGTCAGGCAGACCGCTACCTGGTTCCCAGAATAGCCTTTGTAAACAAGATGGACCGGATTGGAGCGAATTTCCCCCGTGTTATCACTATGATCAGAGAGAAATTAGGAGCTAACCCTGTGCCCATCCAGATTCCTCTGGGAAAGGAGGAAAGCTTCATTGGGGTTATCGACCTGATTGCCAGAAAGGCTATCACCTTTGAGAACGAGAGCTTGGGAGCCCAATATATTATTAGCGAGCCGCCGCCGGAGTATATCCCCGAGCTCGAAAGATACCGCTCTAAACTGATCGAAGCCGTAGCCGAGCATGATGAGCAGCTGCTGGAGAAATATATTAAAGGCGATGAAATCACCTCCCTGGAGATAAAGAGGGTCCTTCGCCAGGCTACTATTAGGGGCTCCTTGGTCCCTGTGCTGTGCGGGGCTGCCTTTAGGAATAGAGGGGTACAGCCTCTTCTGGATGCGGTGATTGATTTTCTCCCCTCACCGGTTGATATACCTCCCATCAGAGGGGTCTCCCTCAATGGAAGAAGGATTGAGAGCCGTCCTCCTTCTGATGATGCCCCCTTTGCCGCTCTGGTATTCAAGATAATGAGCGATTCCTACGTGGGGCAACTTGCTTTCATAAGGGTTTATTCGGGCTCCTTGCAGGTGGGCTCTTCGGTTCTTAATAGTAACAGCTTATCTCACAAGAGAATTAATCGTCTGCTCAAGATGCACGCCAATAAACGGGAGGACATCAAGGATGTCTATGCCGGGGATATAGCAGCAGTAGTCGGGTTGAAGAAGATAAACACCGGGGACACCATCTGCAATAAGAGCGCCCCCATTGTTCTGGAATCGATGCAATTCCCCCCACCGGTCATATCGGCCGCCATAGAGCCGAAGACCAAAGCCGACCAGGATAAGTTGGGACAGGCTTTAAACAGGCTGATGGACGAGGACCCTACCTTCAAAGTCCACATTGATCCGGAGACTGGGCAGAGGATAATCTCAGGGATGGGGGAGCTTCATCTGGATATAATTATAGAGCGCCTGGTGAGGGAATTCGGTGTACATGTCAAGGTGGGCAAACCTCAGGTAGCTTACAAGGAGACCATTAAGGTTCCAGCAGAAGGAGAAGGGAAATATATAAAGCAGACCGGAGGTCGGGGACAATACGGGCATGTAAAGATAAGGATTGAACCTCTCTCCTCAAAGAAGGGATTTGAATTTAGCAGTAAGGCTTCCGGAAATACCATTCCCAAGGAGTTCATCGGGCCGATAAAAAACGGCATCCAGGAGGCCATGTCCTACGGAATTCTGGCAGGTTACGAGATGGAGGGGATTAAAGTCATCCTTCTTGACGGCTCCTATCACCCGGTAGACTCCTCGGAGATAGCGTTCAAAATTGCCGCTTCTTTGGCGTTTAAAGAGGCAGCTACAAAAGCTAGACCGGTTCTTATGGAGCCGATTATGAAATTAGAGGTGGTTGTTCCCAAGGAACATTTAGGGGAGGTCTTAAACGACCTGAATGCCCGACGGGCTAAAATAGAGCAGATTGAGGTGCGGGATGGAACCCAGGTAATCAAGGCAATTGTCCCTCTGTCAGAGGTATTCGGCTATGCCACGGATCTGCGCTCGCTCAGTCAGGGCAGAGCCAATTATTCTATGGAGTTTCTCCTCTACCAGGAGACCCCACGGCATATCTCTCAAGGGGTAATATCCCGTATAAGGGGGCTATAAGTGATGCTCTTGCAGAGCTTTATTCACAAGAAAGCTGGGAGCTGTCTTCCAATGATTGTTGGTTTTACCGAGAGGACTATATTATACAGAGAAATAGGCTTATGCCTGGGGGATGATTAATTATGAAAGAGGAAAGGATAAGGATCCGGCTCAAGGCTTACGACCATAGATTACTTGACCAGTCTACCGTTGAGATAGTCAAGACCGCTAAGAAGACCGGAGCGCGGGTGGCGGGTCCCATACCCCTCCCCACAGTGAAAAACAAATTCTGTGTGCTCCGTTCACCTCATGTGGATAAAAAATCGAGGGAGGAGTTTGAGATCAGAACCCACAAGAGGATGATGGACATCCTGGAACCGAATCCTCAGACCGTGGACGAGTTGATGAAACTCGACCTGCCAGCGGGGGTAGATGTGGAAATCAAGGTCATCGGAAAGGAATATTAAACCCAGCAATGATGTGTAAATATCAGAGGTGAGAGTAAAAAGTGATTGAGGGTCTTATAGGCAAGAAAATAGGGATGACCCAGCTCTTCTCTACCAATGGAGAGGTGGTGCCGGTTACCGTGATCAAAGCTGGTCCCTGTATAGTTCTGCAGGTTAAAACCAAGGAGAAGGACGGCTACGAGGCAGTCCAGCTTGGTCTGATCGAGGATGAAGTCAAGGAGAAGAGACTGAGCAAGCCTCTTCTGGGGCATCTGAAAAAAGCTTCTGCTCCGCCTGTTCGCATAATCCAGGAGTTTAAGCTATTATCCTCGGAGAACGCCCCCGTCCTGGGGGATAAGGTGACCGTGAATCTTCTATCTGATGAAAAGAGGGTTCGTATCACGGGCATCAGCAAGGGGCGTGGTTTTGCCGGGGTAGTCAAGAGATGGGGCTTCCGAGGTGGTAAAGCAACCCGTGGTTCAATGTTCCATAGGGCTCCCGGCTCTATCGGTGCCTCCGCTTTCCCCTCGCGAGTCTTAAAGGGCACTCGCCTTCCAGGAAGAATGGGAGGGCGACGGGTTACGGTTAAGAATTTGGAAATAGCAAATATAGAAGGGGATAAAGACCTTTTGATTGTAAAAGGAGCTACTCCAGGCCCAAAGGGGGGTTATCTATTGATCAGGCGTCTTTTATCAAATGGTAAAGCAAAGGAGAGGGAGTAGTCAATGCCCGTGGTGGAGGTAAGAAATCTGAAGAACCGAAAGGTTGGCGAGGTGGAGCTGCTGGATGCAGTTTTTGCTGCTCCGGTGAACCCAAACCTCCTCTATGAGGCCGTCAAGCACTACCAGGCTTGCCAGCGGAAAGGGAACGCCTCCACCAAAACCCGCGGTGAGGTCAGGGGTGGTGGGAAGAAGCCATGGAGGCAAAAAGGGACCGGCAGGGCACGGGCGGGGAGCATCAGGTCGCCCATATGGAAGGGTGGGGGAGTAACATTCGGACCCAGGCCGAGAGATTACAGCTACCGTCTGCCGAAAAAGATAATCAAAGGGGCGCTGAAATCGGCTCTATCCCAGAAATACAAGGAGGGGAAGGTGATGGTAGTGGACGAGCTGAAACTGGAGCATCCCAAAACCAGGGAATTAATACAGGTAATAAAGAAGCTGGAGCTGGAGAACTCGGTGCTCATCATCGATTCGCATGAGAATGTTAATCTGAAGCTATCAGCCGGAAACATCCCCCAGGTCAAGGTAACCGAGCATAGGCGGCTAAATGTATATGATATAATGAAATACGATACCCTGCTTTTCTCCAAAGAGGCAGTAGAAGAACTGAAGGAGGCCTGGGGCGAGTGAGAGACGAATACAGCACCATTATAAAGCCGATAATCACCGAGAAAAGCACCGCGCTGAAAGAGGAGAAGAACCTGCTCTGCTTTCAGGTGGACCCTCGGGCGACCAAGATAGATATCAAGCGTGCTGTGGAGTCTATATTTAAAGTCAAGGTAGACAAGGTCAACATTGTCAATATCAAGCCCAAGCCGAAGAGGTTGGGGAGGTTCGAGGGGAAACGACCCGGATGGAAGAAAGCCTATGTCACCCTGAAAAAAGGAGAGAAGAGGGTTGAATACTTTGAAGGTGGATAATTAGCAGGAGCGTTTGTTTATGGGTATAGTAAAATACAAGCCGACCTCATCCGGGAGGAGGTTTCAGACCGTCTCCGACTTCAGCGAGATTACGGTCACCAAGCCCTATAAGCCCCTCTTGCAGAAAAAGAGGAGGATAAGCGGGAGAAATAAAAGCGGGGAAACTACTATAAGGCATAGAGGCGGAGGGCACAAGCGCCGCTATCGGGTGATCGACTTCCGACGGGATAAAGTAAACATCCCAGCGAAGGTCGTCTCCATCCAATACGACCCTAACCGCTCTGCTAATATAGCTCTGCTTTGCTATGCCGATGGGGAGAAGCGGTATATTATCGCCCCCCATGGGATTAAAGTGGG
Organism: Candidatus Aminicenantota bacterium; assembly: GCA_029880275.1. Lineage (GTDB taxonomy): Bacteria > Acidobacteriota > B3-B38 > Guanabaribacteriales > B3-B38 > Guanabaribacterium. The sequence continues at coordinate 4,487 of JAOUOQ010000015.1, forward strand.
GAGCCAGCTCATGTCTGGTCCCCAGGCTGATATCGCCACCGGGAACTTTCTCCCCCTTCAGCGAATCCCTTTGGGCACTCTCATCCACAATATCGAGCTCAAAAAAGGGAAAGGCGGACAATTAGCAAGAAGCGCCGGCACTTATGCCCAGCTAATGGCCAAGGAGGGGAATTATGCCCAGGTGAAGCTCCCCTCCAACGAGGTGAGGATGATACATCTCGACTGCTCTGCCACCATCGGTCAGGTGGGTAACATCGAGCACGAGAATATTTCCATAGGCAAGGCGGGGAGAAAGCGCTGGTTGGGGAGGAAACCCCACACCCGAGGGGTGGCCATGAATCCGGTAGACCATCCCATGGGTGGGGGAGAAGGGAAGAGCTCGGGTGGTCGGCATCCGACGACACCCTGGGGAAAGCCGACCAAAGGCTATAAAACGAGAAGGAACAAGAGGTCTTCCAAATATATCATCAAATCAAGAAAAGGATAGATAGCTTTTAGATAATTTGGGGGAAAGAGTAAGATATGACGAGGTCGCTCAAGAAGGGTGTTTATGTGGAACCCTCGCTCCTAAAGAAAATTGAGGAGCTGAACAGGAAGTTGGAGAAAAAGGTCATTAAGACCTGGTCTCGAAAATCGACCATTATCCCCGAGGCTGTGGGTCACACTATCGCCGTGCATAATGGGAAGAAGTTCCTCCCGGCATACATCACCGAAAACATGGTCGGGCATAAGCTGGGAGAATTCGCTCCTACTCGTACCTTCAGGGGTCATCCTACTAAGTCCGGCAAAACCCGGATGCGATGAGGGGGTGAATAACCGAGATGATTTCCAGAGCCATTGGGAGATACATCAGAGTGTCACCAAGAAAGGCGAGGTTGGTCATCGACCAGATTCGAGGGAAAGATGTGGCCGAAGCGCTCTCCTTCTTGCGGTTTTGCACCAAGAGGGCTGGCCTCGAAGTGGAAAAGGTGCTTCGTTCCGCCATGGCTAACGCTAATCTCAAGGAAGAGAAGGTAGATGTGGATAAGCTTTACATCAGTGAGGCTTATGTTAATCAGGGTCCTTCTATGAAGAGGATCCGCCCCCGAGCTATGGGAAGGGCTTTCAAGATATTAAAACGGACGAGTCATATAGCTGTATATCTCTCCGAAAGGAAAGGATAGAGAGAGAAAGTATGAGGGAGGTATAAAGTTGGGTCAGAAAGTTCATCCTAAGGGTTTCAGGTTGGGTTATTCCAAGACATGGAACTCGCGGTGGTTTACTTCAAAGGACTATCACGAGTGGCTCCATGAAGATTTACAGATAAAGAAAAAGTTGAAGCAGAGGTTTTCTCACGCAGGTGTATCAACAATTGAGATTGAGAGAGCGGCTAATAAGCTAAAAATAAATATATTGACCTCCCGACCTGGCATTATCATAGGGCGGAAAGGGGCTGAGGTAGACCGCCTGAAAGCGGAGATTGAGTCGGAAACCAGCAGGGATGTGTTTATAAATATTGAGGAGATTAATCGTCCCGAGATCGACGCCCAATTAGTGGCCGAATCTATCGCCCTTCAACTTGTAAGGAGAATTGCCTTTCGCCGGGCGATGAGAAAAGCAGTGGAATCCGCCCTCCATTTCGGTGCTCAGGGGGTTAAGGTAAAATGTTCCGGCAGGTTAAACGGCGCCGAGATAGCCCGCTCCGAGTGGTATATCAGCGGGAGGCTCCCCCTGCAAACCCTCAGAGCCGATGTCGACTATGGCCTCGCCGAGGCAAAAACCACCTATGGAGTGGTAGGAGTTAAAGTGTGGATTTATCATGGAGAGGTTCTTGTGGCAAGTAAAAAGGAAGAAGTGAGCGAGTTAGCCTAAGGAGAAAAGACAGGGAGAGAGCCAGCAATGTTAATGCCGAAAAAAATCAAACACAGAAAACAGCACCTGGGCAAGATCAGAGGAAAGGCATCGCGAGGCTCCGCCGTATGCTTCGGCGACTACGGGCTGAAGGCGGAAGAAGGTGGGCGACTTACCAATAAGCAGATTGAGGCCGCCAGAATAGCTATGACCCGCTGCATAAAGCGTGGAGGGAAAATCTGGATACGGATCTTTCCCGACCGACCAACTACCAAAAAGCCGGCAGAAACCCGCATGGGAAAAGGAAAGGGAGCCCCCGAAGGATGGGTAGCCATGGTGAGAGCAGGCAAGATTCTTTACGAAATGGAGGGGGTCGAGGAGAGCTTAGCCCGCGAGGCAATGAGGTTAGCCTCCCATAAGCTGCCCATACGCACGCGTTTTGTGGTCAGAGTAGGTCTCCAGGAGAGAGAATAGTGAAAGCGAGCAAGTTAATAGAACTCACCGATGAAGAGTTAACACAGCGGGAGCGCGACCTGGTGGAGCAGCTCTTCAGACCCCGCTTCCAGCATGCCACCGGTCAGCTGGATAACCCGCTGTCCATAAGAAATATCCGCAAGGATATTGCCCGGATAAAGACCATATTGCGAGAAAGGGAGCTGTCGCAGAAAGGTAAGATTCATAAGTCAAAAAATGCAAACAGAAAGAAGAGCTCTCCAGAGTAAGGAAGGAAAACAATGGGCGAAACGGTGAGACGCCGAATGATGCTGAAGGGGACTGTAGTTTCCGATAAGATGGATAAGAGTGTGGTGGTGCAGGTGGAGCGCCTGGAGAAGCACCCCCTTTATCAAAAGTTTGTCCGGCGGCGGACCAAGCTATTAGCCCACGACGAGACCAATAACTGTAAGATGGGAGATAAGGTAGTCATAGTCGAGTCCCGTCCCATGAGCCGGAAGAAGCGATGGCGAGTGAAGGAAGTTCTAAAAAGGAGTGAAGAGGAGCCATGATACAGATGCGTACCATACTTATGGTAGCTGATAACTCAGGTGCCAAGAAGATAAGCTGCATCAGCCCTCTGGGAGGAGATGTGGGTCGCTATGCAAGCATCGGCGATATAATCACCGCCTCGGTCAAGGAGGCTGCACCCGAGGGAAGTGTCCACAAGGGGGAGGTGGTGAGAGCAGTCATAGTGCGCACCGCCAAGCAGCTTCACCGCAAGGATGGTTCCTATATAAAGTTCGACCAGAACGCTGCCGTGTTGATAAATCAACAAAAAGAGCCCATCGGCACCCGGGTCTTCGGTCCGGTTGCCCGAGAGCTCAGGGAGAAGAACTTTACCAAAATAATATCCCTGGCTCCCGAGGTGTTGTAGGCTTTGGTAAGGAGGGAGAAGCATCAGTGAGCAAGAACGAGTTCATTAAAAAAGATGACAATGTTCTGGTTATTGCCGGCAAGGACAAGGGGAAGAAAGGAAAGGTGCTGCGGGTCTCTCCTAAGGATTCCAAAGCCATCGTGGAGAGAATCAACTTCGTAATGAAGCACACCCGCGCCAATCCGAGCAAGAACATAAAAGGTGGGCTCCTGGAAAGAGAAGCTCCCATTCATGTCTCCAACCTGAAGATAATCTGCCGGGAGTGTGGAGAGCCGACCCGCGTCAGCTTCACTCAGTTAGAAGATGGAAAGAAAGTGCGTATCTGCAAAAAGTGCAAGGGAATCTTAGACAAATTATAATCAGAAGAATATGAGCGAGAAAAAAGAAAAAGCCATAGTCCCCCGAGTTAAGGAGAGATACAAAAAGGAGATTATCCCTCAGCTTATGAAAGAGTTTAAATACGCCAACTCTATGGCAGTTCCCAGGCTGGAGAAGATTGTGATAAATATGGGGCTGGGGGAGGCTACCCAGAATATAAAGATACTCGATGCGGGAGTGGAGCAGTTAGCAATAATTGCCGGGCAGCGCCCCGTGGTGACCAGGGCAAGGAAGTCCGTTGCCAGCTTCAAATTGAGAACGGGCATGCCAGTGGGGTGCTTTGTCACCCTCAGAGGGGACCGCATGTACGAGTTCTTTGACCGCCTGGTAAACATCGCCCTGCCCCGGGTGAGGGACTTCAGAGGGTTGCCCGCCAAATCCTTTGACGGAAGAGGAAACTACACCATCGGCATACAGGACCAATTGATATTCCCCGAGATTGATTACACCAAGGTAGAGAAGATAAAAGGAATGAATATGACCATTGTCACCACTGCCAAGACCGACGAGGAGGCAAGAAGATTGCTGGAATTATTGAACTTTCCCTTTAGAAGGGGCTGAAAAAAATGGCTCGAAAGGCTCTTATGGTAAAAGCATTTCGACAGCCTAAGTTCAAGGTAAGAAAATACAACCGGTGTCCCATTTGCGGACGCTCCCGGGCTTATCTGCGTAGATTCAATATGTGCCGTATATGTTTCCGCCGATTAGCTCTGGAAGGAGAGATTCCCGGAGTTAGAAAATCGAGTTGGTAAATTATAGGGTTGTTGCTTTAGGAGAGTAAGATGACTATGACCGACCCCATAGCCGATATGCTGACCCGCATTCGGAACGCCCTGAAGGCAATGCATGACGAGGTGAGTGTACCCTCATCAAAAATGAAGGTCGCTGTTGCCAAAATACTCAAAGAGGAAGGATACATAAAGGACTATAAGGTGATTCAGGATAACAAACAGGGGATTTTGAAGATAGCGCTCAAATGGGGATCCCATGGAGAGAAGGTAATAACTGGGCTGAAAAAGGTCAGCAAGCCAGGTCGGAGAGTATATTGTGGGAAGGAGGATATCCCCGTGGTAATAGGTGGACTGGGCATCACTATTCTCTCCACCTCCCGGGGTATCCTTACCGGAGCTCAAGCGAAAAAAATGGACATAGGAGGAGAGGTTATCTGCAACATCTGGTAAGAGAGAAGCGATACCATGTCAAGAGTAGGTAAAAAGCCGATTCCTTTGCCCGATGGGGTAGAAGTAAAGATATCCAGGGAGGAGTTCGAGGTCAAGGGACCCAGGGGGAGCCTGATGCACAGAATCCCTTCGGGCATTAGCGTCCATCAGGAGGGCTCATTGCTGGTGGTAACACGCAAGAACGACATCCCAAAGCTCAGAGCTCTGCATGGGCTGATGCGCAGTCTGGCGGCTAATTCGGTTACCGGGGTAACCGAGGGCTTCCAGAAAGAACTGGAGATTGAGGGGATTGGCTATCGAGCTCAAATCAAAAAGGATGTCGTAGTGTTCCAGCTCGGTTTCTCCCACCCGATCGAGTTTCAGGTGCCCGAGGGGGTGGAGGTGAAGATTGAGGGCGCGAACCTGATCGTTGTCTCCGGTATCGACCGCCAGAAGGTCGGTCAGGTAGCCGCCAATATCTGTAGATTGAGGCGGCCCGATGTTTACAAGGGCAAAGGTATAAGATATAAGGGTGAGGTATTAAGGAAGAAGGTGGGTAAAGCTGCCACTGGCACCTAAGGATACGGTTGAGGTATAATGAGCCAAAAGATGGTTAAGCCCCGGGAGAGGATAAAACGGCGAATCAGAAAAAAGATTCGGGGTACCGCCAAGCGTCCCCGGTTGAGCGTCTTCCGAAGTTTGCGGAATATATATATCCAATTGATAGACGACGACAGAGGGGTCACCTTGGCTGCTGCCTCCTCGCTGGAAAAGGAACTTCGCAGCCAGCTGAAAACCGGCGGCAATATGGAGGCAGCCCGCCGGGTGGCGGAGCTTATGGCTGAGAGAATTAAGTCCAAGAAGGTTAAGACCCTCATCTTCGACCGCAGCGGCTATAAATACCATGGGCTGGTAAAAAAAGTGGCCGAGACCCTGAGAGAGAAAGGTCTGATCTTTTGATTAAGGAGAGTAAAGAAGCTTGGAAAAGGAAGAAAAAGTAGAGACAGAAGAGATTTCCGACATAGTGGTCCACATAAACCGGGTGACCAAAGTAGTTAAAGGGGGGAAGAACCTCAGTTTCAGCGCCTTAGTAGTTGTCGGAGATAAGAAGGGAATGGTGGGCTATGCTATGGGAAAGGCAAAAGAGGTTCCCGCTGCCATCCGCAAGGGGATAGAGCGGGCAAAGAAGAGGATGATCACCATCCCCCTGAAGGAGAATACTATACCCTACAAGGTGATCGGCAAGTTCGGTTCGGGTAGGGTCTTGCTGAGGCCCGCTGCCCCGGGCACGGGGATAATCGCTGGTGGACCGGTAAGGGCGGTAATGGAGCTGGCTGGCATTCAGAACATCCTGACTAAGTCGCTGGGTACCACTAACCCCCATAATGTGGTTAAGGCTACCTTTGACGGTCTGTTTCAGCTTAAAGAAACTGCCCAGGTGGCAAAACTGAGGGGCAAAAACATAACCCCCTCGTGATATGCCTTGGTAAATTGTATGAGGTCTGACGGTGGCCTCCAATAAGGGTAAAGCGAAAACCCCAATGCTCAGGATAAAGCAAGTTCGCAGCGGCATAGGATGCTCTCCCAAACAAAGGTTAGTTCTCAAAGGGCTCGGTTTTCGTAAGCTAAACCAGATAGTTCTTCGCCCCGACACCCCGGAGACAAGAGGGATGATTGCTAAAATCCCTCATCTGGTTAAGGTAATTGAGGCCGAAAAATAGGCTAAGAGGAGGACGCAGATTAGAAGGAAGCAACATGGGTGAAAAAGAAATAGGGCTCCACAGCTTAACGGCACCTCCTGGCTCCCGCAAGAAGCCCAAGCGAGTGGGACGAGGCCAGGGCTCTGGACACGGTAAGACAGCCGGTCGAGGGCACAAGGGACAAAAATCTCGCTCGGGGCATTCCTTCCCCCTCGGCTTTGAGGGTGGGCAGATGCCCCTTTACAGGCGGGTGCCGAAGAGAGGGTTCACCAACCCCTTCCGAAAGGAGTATGCCATTATCAATCTGCAGCAGCTGATGGCGTTTCCGAAAGGGACGGAGGTAACCCCTGAGCTCCTTAAATCAAAGGGTATGATAAAGGATATGAAGAGTGGACTGAAAGTGTTGGGCAAAGGAGAGATAGACCGCCCCCTCACTGTCATGGCTCATAAGTTCAGCCAGAGCGCCCGGCAGAAGATTGAGAAAGCCGGTGGCAAGGCGGAGGTCATAGAACGATGATTTCGAGCCTGAAGAATATCTTTAGCATACCCGACCTGCGCAAGAGGGTTATTTTTACCTTTCTCCTGCTGGCAGTCTATCGGATTGGTGCCCACATCCCCACTCCCGGGGTAAATGGGGCGGCGGTGGCTGAGTTTTTTGACCAGGCTAAGGGCACTGTTTTTGGATTTTTCGACCTATTCACCGGCGGTGCTCTGAGGCAGCTGACGGTTTTCTCCCTGGGAATTATGCCGTACATCAGCGCCTCCATCATCCTTCAGTTATTGACCGTGGTGTGGCCCTATCTGGAGAGGCTCTCCAAGGAGGGAGAGGTTGGTCGAAAGAAGATAACTCAGTACACCCGATACGGGACGGTCATCTTGAGTGTGATCCAGTCTTCAGCTATCGGTTTCGCACTGGAGAAGGCGCAAAGCCCCAGTGGGATGGCCATGGTATCCCAGCCGGGTTGGCCTTTCCGGCTCATGACGGTGCTCACCCTTACTACCGGAACCGCCTTCATCATGTGGTTGGGAGAGCAGATTTCCGAGCGAGGCATAGGGAACGGCATCTCCCTTATAATCTTCGCCGGTATTGTAGTAAGGCTGCCGGAAGCAGTGCTGGAGACCTTCAGCGACATCTCCACCGGCTCTATGAGTCCCCTAAAGCTTCTGTTCCTGATGGTCTTGATGTTGGGAATAGTGGCTTTTATTATTTTCGTAGAACGGGGACAAAGGAGGATACCGGTATCTTATGCCAAGAGGGTGATGGGAAGAAGGATTTACGGAGGACAGTCCACCCATCTCCCCCTTCGGGTGAATACCGGAGGTGTTATTCCTATTATATTTGCTGCTGCGATTGTCATGATTCCTCAGAGCCTGGCCACTCTGTTTCAGAATCGCTTCCCTGCCTTAAGCTCCTTTGCGGCGATCTTCAACTATGGGGAACCTATTTATAACCTTCTCTATGTAGTGGCTATCATTTTCTTCTGCTATTTTTATACAGCCATTATCTTCAACCCTATAGATGTAGCGGACAACATGAGAAAGTATGGAGGTTTTATCCCCGGTATCCGACCAGGGAAGCGAACTGCCGATCATATCGACCATGTACTCTCCCGAATCACTTTTGTAGGGGCTATATATCTGGCTATTATTGCTGTGCTGCCACAGTTTATGATGACCGGCCTCAAGGTGCAGAGCTTGCCCTGGATTGGAGCATGGCTGGATGCTAATCTTCCTGCCTGGTTCAGCGAGGGGCTGGGGGTTAAATTTTTCTTTGGAGGAACTTCACTCCTTATCGTGGTGGGAGTAGCCATGGACACCATGCAGCAGGTGGAAGCTCAGCTTGTTATGAGACACTATGACGGCTTCTTGAAGAAAGTCCGGGTGCGGGGCAGGCGGGGATAATACACAGTGCAAGGAGGTTACGGCGAAAAGTGGTCATACTGATGATCGGACCCCCCGGAGCAGGAAAAGGGACTCAGGTGGAGAGGCTATCCAGGCGCTACTCTCTAAGTAAGGTGGGCGCCGGGGATATTCTCAGGCAAGAGGTGATTAAGAAGAGTGAGTTAGGGGTGAAGGTAGAGGAATATATGAAGAAGGGGATGTTGGTTCCCGATGATATAATAATCGATATGATTACCAGAAGGTTGGATTGTGGCAGCGAATGCCAGGGCTATTTGCTCGATGGTTTCCCCCGTAACCAAAAGCAGGCACAGAGGTTGGACCACCTGTTGGAGGAGAGGGGCGAGAAGATTGAGCTGGTGTTCAATATAGAGGTCTCCGAGCCTGAGCTGATAAAGAGGATCTCGGGTCGTAGGGTCTGCACCAAATGTTTTAGGCTCTATCATATCGATTACCGGAAGCCGCGTGTAGACGAACTATGTGATAACTGTGGAATACCCCTGATTCAGCGGGAAGACGACAGAGAAGAGGTAGTCAGGAAAAGGCTGACCCTTTATCGGGAAGAGACCAAGCCTTTGCTGGAATATTATCGCTGCCAGAGTAAATTGGTAGATATCAATGGCAACAGCCATACTGAAGAGGTCTTTCGTCAGATTTCAGCTTACATTGATAGCCACCTCACTCATGGCAGTCATAGTAAAAAGGCGGAGCTAAAATAAGGAGAGGCGATGCCTAAAGAGGAAGCTATTGAAGTAGTAGCTACGGTAATAGAGCCGCTTCCTAATGCCATGTTTCGAGTGGAGCTGGAAAACAAGCATCAGGTATTAGCCCATATATCAGGGCGGATGAGGAAGCATTTTATTCGCATCCTGCCGGGCGATAGAGTGCTGGTAGAACTGTCACCCTACGACCTCACCCGAGGGAGGATTATTTATCGCTATAAATAATCTTCAGAAGAGACGCAGCTAAACCTTTGTTCTGGCGCTGGAGAGAGAAAGAAGGAAGCTTCAGGAGAGGTAAAAATAAGGCATGAAAGTTCGCGTATCAGTGAAGAAGATATGTCCTAAGTGTAAGATTGTCAGGCGGAAAGGGGTAGTAAGGGTAATCTGCTCTAATCCCAAGCATAAACAACGGCAGGGATAGAAGCAAGGAGGAGGATTAAGCATTGGCAAGAATTGTAGGGGTTGATATCCCGGATAATAAACGGGCAGAGATAAGCCTCACCTATATCTACGGGGTAGGACGCTCTCTATCCAATGAGATACTGAAAGAGGCGGGAATAGACCCCAATGTGCGGGTGAAAAACCTTACCGGTGAAGAGCTCAGCCACATCAGGAGGATAATTGAAACCAAATACAAGGTCGAAGGGGAGCTCCGTAAAGAGCTCTCGCTGAACATCAAGAGACTGATCGATATAGGTTCCTATCGGGGATATCGGCATCGGCATAATCTCCCTGTAAGAGGGCAGCGCACTCATACCAATGCCCGAACAAAGAAAGGTCCCCGAAGGGGTTCCATCAGAAAGCATAAATAAAGCACAGCCCAATTTGAGGGGAAATGACTAATGGCTAAAGCACAGGCAGCGAAGAAAAAGAAGAGTTCTCGCCGGAAGGTTAAGAAAAATATCCCTTTCGGTATTGCTTACATTCAGGCGACCTTTAATAACACCATTGTGAGCATTACCGACCGTCAGGGTAATGTGATATGCTGGGCCAGTGCCGGCACTGTGGGCTTCAAGGGTTCGCGCAAAGGAACTCCTTTTGCCGCCCAGTTAACAGCCCAGTCGGCTGGCAATAAGGCCAGGGAGCACGGCGTCCGAAGCCTCGATGTGCGGGTGAAGGGTCCGGGCTCAGGAAGGGAATCGGCAATCAGAGCCCTGCAGACCGTAGGTCTGGAGATAAAGACCATAAAAGATGTCACCTCCATACCTCATAACGGTTGCCGTCCGCCTAAGAGGAGGAGGGTATAATTGCCGGAGCATAGTAGACCTTTTTTTGCACACAGGAGGTAAAGGTTGGCAAGGTACCGGGAGTCGGTTTGCCGGTTGTGTCGTCGGGAGAGCACTAAGCTCCACCTTAAAGGGGAGCGATGCTATTCTGATAATTGTGCCGTCGAGAGAAGGAGCTATCCCCCAGGTGAGCATGGTCGGAGAAGGAAAGGTAAGCTCATCCGCTATGGCTTGCAGCTGAGGGAGAAGCAGAAGGTCAAAAGGATATACGGGGTTCTGGAGAAGCAATTTCGGCTATATTTCAAAAAAGCAGAGCGCCAGAAGGGGATAACCGGGGAAAACCTTCTTACCATGCTGGAAAGGAGACTGGACAATGTAGTCTACCGGCTTAATTTCGCCAGCTCCAGAGCCCAGGCTCGTCAACTCGTCCGCCATGGGCACTTACAAGTAGATGAGCGAAAGGTCAGCATCCCCTCTTTTCTGGTCTCCGAAGGAGGGGTAATCTCGGTGGCAGAGAAAAGCCGAAAGCTAAAGATTATTCAGGATGCGCTGGAACTGGAAAAGAGCCGAGAGGTGCCCGGTTGGTTAGAGATTTATCCTGAAGAGTTCAAAGGGAAAGTTGTCAGGATGCCTACCCGAGAGGACATCACCTTCTCTGTGCAGGAACAGTTGATTGTGGAGCTGTACTCCAAATAACGGTCTCATAATTACCTTTTTGAATAAGCCTTTAAGAGAGGGAGAAATAAGATGCAATTAAAAGGCTTTCAGAGACCCAAAAGGCTCGATTTCGAGCCTGAGGCCCTTACTGACAAATACGGAAAGTTCTCCGCCCAGCCCTATGAGCGTGGTTTTGCTATCACCATTGGAAACGCCCTCAGGCGCATACTCCTCTCTTCTGTACCGGGAGCGGCGATAACCGCCGTGAAAATAGAGGGAGTGCTTCACGAATACTCCTCATTGCCGGGAGTGGTGGAGGATACTACCGATGTAATTTTAAATCTCAAGAAGATCCCTTTGCGGCTGAAAAACAGGCATCCCCAGACCATCCATATCAAAGCAGAGGGTCCCCGGGAGATCACCAGCAAAGATATCAAGCACGGAGAAGAAGTGGAGATACTGGACGATAACGTTCACATTGCCACCCTCAGCCAGGATGGGAAGTTGGACATGGAGATGCGAGTGAAAAACTCCCGGGGCTATGTGACCGCCGACAGGAATTTTGAAGAGGACTTTACCCTGGGATACATCCCCATCGATTCGGTCCACTCCCCTATAAAGAAGGTGAACTGTTATGTAGAAGCTGCTCGGGTGGGGCAATCCACCGACTATGAGAAGCTAATCGTCGAGATATGGACCAACGGCTCTATTTCCCCAGAGGATGCTTTAGCCGTAGCCTCAAAGATACTTAAGGACCATCTGGCAATATTTTTTAATTTCGAAGAGGAACCCCATCTGGAAGAAGAGGAGGAAGACCTTCAAGATGAAGAGCTGACCAAGATCTTGATAAAGAGCGTAGATGAGCTGGAGCTGACGGTCAGGTCATACAATTGCCTTAAGAACGCCAATATCAAAACCATTGCAGAGCTGGTGAATAAGTCCGAATCAGAAATGCTCAAAACCAAGAACTTCGGACGAAAGTCATTGAACGAGCTCAAGGACAAACTGTCGGAGTTGGGTCTCTCCTTCGGGATGGAGACTAATTTTGATAAGAATCAATCTAACTCTTCTTAACCCTATATGTTAGCAGAAGGGATGAGATTCTAATGCGACATCGGGTAGCGGGCAGAAAGCTCGGGCGAACTACCAGCCATCGGATGGCTATGTTGAGAAACCTGGTGACCTCCTTTTTCGACCGGGAGCGCATCCAGACCACCCTTGCCAAAGCCAAGGAGGCACGCCCCCTGGCGGAGAAGATGATCACCATGGCCAAAAGAGACGACCTCCACTCCCGTCGGCAGGTGCTGAGATTCATTTCCCGCAAGGATATAGTAACAAAGCTCTTTGATACCCTGGCTCCACGCTTCTCCACCCGACAGGGGGGATATACTCGCATCCTGAGGGTCGGTCCCCGTCCGGGGGACGGAGCGGAGATGGCTGTGCTGGAGCTTATAGGCAGCGAATGGCTGGTGGAAAAAGAGGAGAAGAAAAAGCTGGAGAAAGCCAAAGAGAAGTCAAAGCGGCTGAAGAAAGCCCGTCCCGCTATTCCAAAGGTCTCACCCTATGTGAAAGAGAAGCCCAAAGCGAAAAAGGAACCCCGCGCTAAGGAGAAGAAACCCCCGGCCGAGAAAAAAGCAAAAGCTAAAAAAAAGACAGAGCCTAAAAAGCCAAAAAGCCCACCCACCAGGGACAAAAAGAAATAAGGTGTCCTCCCCTTTTTTGGCAGTGATATTCCCCTAATTATCTTCAGCGAAGGGTTAATTATTAATAAAGGTGAGGCGAATCATTACTATTCGTTTCAAGATGAGATAATTTGTGGCTTATTAATGGCTGCCTACTATTAGAAGGTCCACATCAATCCGGTGGAAAACTTCGTCCAGACATTTTCAGCCATGTTGATACGTATGTCAAATCTTATCTTAAGACGTTTAGCTATATATTTTTTAATTCCCCCGCCAAACATAAGAT
>JAOUOQ010000130.1 GCA_029880275.1 Candidatus Aminicenantota bacterium
AGGCGAAGACAAACCAGAGAATTACCACCGCCAACAGGGCTATAATGACAACCGCAAATAAAGTCATAGCAGTCCTCCTTTGAGTCGGCTTTTTTAATTAATCCTCAAATTCCTTTTCTATAGGAAGAAACCTAATCTCCATAAAGCCATTAAATATACAGCCGCCCGGGGTCGATCTCTTCCCTCAGAAGACGAAGCTCCTCAGAGGAAGGGGGTGCATTTTCTTCCACCTTGTCTGGAATGATGAGCTCAAAACCGGTGTTCTCTTTTACTTGCTCCACGGTAATCCCGGGGTTGACGGCGAGGAGCTTCATCCACCTGGAAGTCTCATCAAATCCGAGCAGTGCCAGGTCGGTGACCACCCGGTAGGGTCCGGTACCCGCAGGCAGACCCGCCTTTTCCCGGGCGCCCGGTCCATTGAGATATCCAGGGGTGGTGATGAAGTCGACCTTCTCCACAAACCGCCGCCTGTCATGCCGCATTATGGATATGGTTTTCCAGCAGAGAGAGCCTATATCATTGGCACCCCCGCTGCCGGGGAAACGCACCTTGGGACGGTCGTGGTCTCCGATAACCGTGGAGTTAAGGTTGCCATACATATCTATCTGAGCACCCCCCAGAAAACCATACTCAATCAGACCACGCTGAGCTGCCTCCATTACATCGCAGATGCTTGAGGCGGCTAAAGCTTTATAAAAAGTTCGCGAACCCCCTACCGCCAGAGGAAGAAGCTCCAGAAGAGAACCTATACCTCCGAATTCAAAGACCACCGCCAGTTCGGGGGCGTGGGTCTTCTTAGCCAGGGCGGCAGCCAGCATGGGGATGCCGGTGCCGATAAAAGCGCTTGTCCTATCCTCCATCTGTCTGGAGGCAATACAAATAAGCAATTCTGTAGGATTGTATTCCATGACTACCTCCCTTTTGCCAGACTTCTGATATAATTGAGCTTCTCCTCACCACCGATGAGCTCAAGATACTCAGCGTTATTCTTAACTCCATAGACATACTTCCTCAGGTATTCCTCGGTGGTCTGGGGTTCCCGGGAGGCTTCCAGATATTGTCTAAGGTGCTCCTCGTCCCTCCAGTAAAGGTAGTACATCTCCCCGGGATGGGAGCCAAAGGGCGCTTCTACCACCGCATCAACCAGATAGTAAGGGATTATCGTTCTATCGGGATACTTTCTTATCTCATCGGTGCTGATTATCTCTTCGGTGCTGAGAATAAGCCGCCTGGAAGCCCTGGCCAGCTCGAAGGCAAACCCGCTGATGCCGTCTAACTGGGCGTTGCCATAGACATCGCAGCGGTGGACATGGATCAATCCCACATCGAGCATGGTAGCCGGCAGTAAGCAGAGCTTCTCGCCGGTGAAGGGACACTCTACCACCTTGGCAGCGCTATAGTTAAAGGTGTCGCTTCCCAGCATTGACTTCACCGGAAGAAAGGGCACGCCCAACGCGGCTGCCTTGAGCCTCCAGGCTAAAGCGGCATTGCTCCACTCCACAATCTTGAGCTGACCGCTCTCCGCTGCCCGGCGCAAGACATAGGACAGACCAAGAACCTCGTAGCCAAGGTAGGTGAGGTCTAACTTGCTCACTAATCCCGCCGCTATCAGCACCTCTATCTCCATTATCCCCTGTCCGGCTACCCGGAGGTTCTTCTTACCCTGTCGGATGATTTCTCTCGCCAAGGACATAGGGCATCTGACCGTTCCATAGAGCTCGGTTCCCAGATAATCGCCGTCATGGACAAACTTCTCTATGGCTTCTTTTTCATCCATCACCTTGTTCTTCAGCGCCCACGATTTGTTCCTCCGGAGCCACTCCCGATCGGCGGCAGGGTCCGGACGCAAAAATAGCTCGCCCCTGCCCGTTTCGAGCACTTTCATAACGAACACCTCCTCTCTTGGAAAGGATTGTCCTTCATTTCCTTGAGATTGCTCACAATTTTAAGCTGGTCTTAGTTTAATACAACTTTATATCTTTTTTCAACCTTAATCATCAGAAGTGCGGAAGTTGCTGCGGCTTGCTTTTTGCTTTATGAGGGAGACTGAACAGAGCGCCCCCTGTTTATTTATCTTTAAGGAAAGATGCTCCCCCTTGCAGAAATGTCTTGATTTTCTAAGCAAAAAATAGTATTTTAAAGATAGTAAAAAGAGGAGGCTTTAATCTCACAGAGGGAGAAAAACTGTGACCTTGTTTAATATTGCTCAGCGTTATCCTCTACCGGATAGAAAGGGAAATCCTATAAATATCGAGAGTCGTCGGTTAGTTGACCAGCACGGTAAAGACCACAGCAGCCGACCTGCGGAGTTAACCTCTATTGTGCTTCTCTCCGCCGAGCGAGGAGAATCTACCCGGGCTTGTATTGAAAGCCTCTTCCGCCATACAGAAGAGCCATTTGAGGTCATCATATCAGATGTAGGCTCTTCGGAGGATACCCTTAAGATTCTCCACTCTCTTGAAGATACTTATCCCAATCTCACCGTAATTTACAACCCTCAATCAAGGGGAACCGGTGGACAGAGGAATCAGGCAGTCCTCCTCTCCCGCGGGAGATATGTGGTTTTTATGGATAACGATGTTCTCGCCCTACCGGGCTGGTTATCAGCCTTGCAAGAGGAGGCTAACAGGGATTCCAACATCGCCCTGGTGGGGGCCAAGCTCCTTAAAAAAGAGCAGGAGTTTGTATACTACTGTGGACTGCATACCATATCCCTGGAAAGGGACGGAGAGGTCTACGGTATAGGTCTGGACAAGGAAGGGGAGAAAGCAAACCTGAGCCGGGAAGACGAAAGGGTCAATATCAAGGGGATAGTCCCCTGGTACCCCACCACCACCCTTCTTGCCCGGCGGGCATCTCTCTTCGAATTTGGGGGCTTTGACGATTGGGATGGCACCCGGGGGATAATGTTAGCTAACGAAGATAAAGACCTTTCCCTTACTGCGAGAAAATATGGTCATAAGATAATTTACACCTCCCAGTGTGAGGTTATCCATGCCCACGAATACCATAAGGTAGACAGCACCAATAGATACCACCGCCTTTACCGATTGAGAAACGATTTGATAGAGAGGGACATTCTCTACCTAATGAAGAAATGGAAGCTGGAATATATGCTGGAGAAACTCCCCCATGAGGACAACACCAGACGATTTAAGAAGGGAAAGATAATGCCGGTGAAGCTCGACCTCACCTCTGACCCTCTGGCTGCCGATGTGCGGCGAATAGAACCTTTATAAAGATGTAGAAAATGGGCGATGCCAGGCTGAACACCATAATGGTCATCCCCACCTACTGGGGGAGGGAGAAAGCCATCGGATGGCAGGAAGGTGATGCCGTTTACGACCATCCTACATCCCTCGATGAGGAGGGGACTCTTCAGCGGATTATTGACAGCACCGGAATACTGGAGGGCACGGACTACCAATTGGTCATCATCGGGGTGAGCACGGCAGCTGATATTGAGCCGCAGGTGGAAAGCAAGGTTATGGAAGTGCTCAATCGTTCTGCAAGCAGAGTGAAGGTTCACCTCTTCTCCCACACCCACCTGAAGAAAGCAAAACAGCTTCTGGAGACCAAAGGGAGACAAAACCTTGCCCAGCTGTTATCCCTGCGGGGGTACGCCAATGTGAGGAATATGTGCCTCTTTGTCGCCAACCTTCTCTCCGCCGAGGTGGTCATCCTCATTGATGACGACGAGCAGTTCCATGACCCCCATTTTCTCACCAAAGCCCGCCAGTTCATCGGAAAAGCCCTTCAGGGGAAACCGATACTGGCGGTGGCTGGCTACTATGTGGATGCCGAAGAGAATTATTTGCGCCAAACAGAGAAAAAGCCGTGGATGACCTACTGGGATAAGACGGGCATCATGAACAGGGCGTTCCAGCAGATTATCGGAGCGGAGCCGCGGCTGAAAGAGACACCCTTTGTCTTTGGTGGTAATATGGTCCTCAACCGTGAGCTTTTCACCCGCATTCCCTTCGACCCGGGAATAACCCGCGGCGAAGACATCGATTACCTCATAAACGCACGGATGTTCGGCTACCCCCTCTTCCTGGATAATCAGCTCTCCATCAAGCACCTCGCCCCGCACAAACCTCACCCCTTGTGGCGCCAACTCAGAGAAGACATCTACCGCTTTGTTTATGAGCGGGCGAAAATCGTCTCGCAGAAAAGCCGGACAGGAATGACCATGGTCGAACCCCAATCCCTGGACCCCTACCCCGGAGAGTTCCTCAAAGAAAACCTTCCCGAGCTCATTTACAAATCCAACCTGATGCTGGCTGCAGAGTATCTCCAAAAAGGGGACACGGCTGCCAGCCAGGAGTGTTTGCGGAACATCTACCTGGGTCAATTCGATGCCTCTCCGAAAATCGACCCCTTTGACAGCCTTGTAGCCCTGCAAAAATCATGGTCTCAGCTGATGGAGTTCTCCGCTTCGGAAAAAGTTTCGGTTGAGCTCAAAGAGGCGCTCTTCGGAGAAACCTCCCCTTAAAAGAAATGATAAATTTGACCGCGAACTTCCCTATATCTCTCTATCATAGTTATGATTAGAAGATTTTCCCTATCAGACCTGAAACGGGTAGTCGAAATCGACGAAAAATCCTTCAAGGTGCCTCACGATGAATGGGTCTTTCGTTATTACTATTATCTCAATCCCAAAAACTTCTTTGTATACGAGGCAGACCAGCAAGTGGTGGGCTTTGTCTTATTTGAAAGGGAGGGGCACCTGCTCTATCTGGCGGTTGACCCCCTCTACCGAAGAAGGGGAATCGGGCGAATATTGGTAGCCGAAGCCAGAAAGCACCTGAAAAAGGGAGCACACCCCTGGGCGGAGGTTCGCAGGTCAAACCTCGCCGCTCAAAGATTCTATCAGAGCCTCGGCTTCGTCCGAGAGAGGGTCATCCTAAATTACTACGGTAACGAGGATGCCTATATAATGGTTACTTCCCAGAAAGTGCGCAACTCAGGTTGACCTGCCAGGGATATAGCTCTTGACCTGACACTGATTATGAGAAGCACATTGCTGACAATTCCTCGGATGAGTGGCACAGCCGCCTCGCAGGGCATAGGAGGCGGCTAATTGAGCCCCGGGGGACTGGTAATGACCCTTCACAGCTGCCTCAATTCCTCTTTTCTTGCCCGGCAGATTCGCCTGCCCCGACCAGTACACACTCCTGAGTCCCGCCTTTCTGCCGGCGGCAACGCATCGTTCCATCAGCTCAAAAGTCGCCCCCGGATGCTCCTCCAGCAGAAAATTGGGACGAAAGGCTAAGAAACAGACCGGAAGGGAAGGGTCCACATCAGCGATGAAATGACAGAGAGGCTCTATCTCACCCTCGTTTATCCTGGGAATAACCGGGATGCGGAACTCCCACAGCTTATCTCTGGCGTATCTTCCGATATGGCGGGCATTCCTCAATACCGGCTGGGCGTCAGCCCCGGTGATAGCTCGATGAACCTCGTTGTGAAAAGCCTTGAGGTCAAAGGTGATGGAGGTGGTAAATCTCAAGACCCTCTCCATGCTCTCCTCGGTAAGATAGCCGTTGGTATCAAAGTTAACTTTTGTATCTGGCTCGGCTCTTCTCGCACTCGCCACAACTTCTTCTATGTAAGGAAGATGAATGGTTGGCTCACCGCCGGAGAAGAAGAG
>JAOUOQ010000131.1 GCA_029880275.1 Candidatus Aminicenantota bacterium
CGGGAGCCGGTCTTCAACAGGATATTGGATAGCTGGGGGCGGCGTATGGGGGGAAGCTCCATAATGAAGTCGGGGGAAGGTCCGGGGAGAAGGCGGGAGGAGGCGAAGCTTGTCCCCATGAGCACAGCGATGATGGTTCCTCCCCACCACAGGGTTGCCTTGAGCGAGATACCCGCCAACAGCGCCAGAATAACCGCCATCTGAGCCGAGCAGGGGATACTCAGAGCCAACAGAAGGGTGACCAGAATCCTTTCTTTCTTGGAATCAAGAATCCGTGCCGACAGCGTAGCCATTGTGCAGCACCCCAGACCTAACATCAGCGGCAAAACCGCCTTGCCGGTTAAGCCTATGATTTTAAAAGGGGAATTAAGCATAGCTGCCAATCGAGGGAGATAGCCGGAGTCCTCCAGCAGTGCGAAAGCCAGAAAGAAATAGGTGACAATGGGCAGAATAATAGCAAAAGAGTAGGTTAGCGCCATGGTCATCAATCCGTATTCGCCCACTATGAGCTCCTGCAAAAATTTAACGGGAAGAAGATACTTGATCCCCTCGGTTACCCAGGGGTTGATATATTTACCGAAGACTACATTCTCCATAAAGGTAGCTGTGGTGCCTGCCCCGAACTTTCCCACAAACTGGTAAACCAGAAACAGCACAAACAGAAGGATGGGGATGCCCCACAGTGGATGGAGGGATAGCCGTCCTACGACCTCTTGCCAGCTTCTCCGTTCCCTTCTTCGCTCCTTCTGGACCTTGTGGATGATTTCGTCAGCTATCTGCAGAAGTTGCTGGTTGATAAGGGAGCTGATGGGTTGGTGGAGCTTAGCTTCAATGCGTGACCTTATGTGGTCGATCTGCTCAATAGCTTCTCTGCTGAGTTGAAATGAGAGCCAGGGAATAAGGCTTCTGTCTCCGGCTAAGAGCATCAGGGCTATTGCCCGTTTGTTTATGCGAGACGATTTTATGAGGGGGGCAAGCTGTGCGATTGCCTCTTCAATCTCCGGGCGGTAGGATATGGGATAGCTGGCATGAGATGATTGCGGGATGAGGTCTATGAGGTCTTTTATCCCTTTCTTTTGAGTGCTGACGGTGGGGACCACTTTGACCCCCAGGAGCTCTGACAGCTTGTGAGCGTCTAACTTCATACCCAGGCTTTTAGCCTCGTCTTCCATATTGAGGTCGATGAGGAACGGGAGCCCTATCTCTGTCAGTTGGAGAGCTATCAGCAGCCCCCTTCTGAGGTTTTTGCTGTCGATTACCAGAACTACCGCCCGAGGGTCTTCGAACATAAGGATGTTGCGGGTAACCATCTCCTCCTCGGACATGGGTATGAGGCTGTTGACTCCGGGGGTGTCAACGATTAAGGCGGGTTGGCGATTGAGGGTAGTGCGTGCTGAAGTAAGCTCCACTGTGGTGCCCGGGTAGTTGGAAACGCTGGCGTATTTGCGGGTTAAGAGGTTGAAGATGACACTCTTTCCCACATTGGGATTGCCGACAAGGACAAAACGGGGTAGAGCAGTGGGGAAACTTCTCTTTCTAAATCTCCTCCTTTTCCTTCGGTGGCGAAAGGACATTCTCTTTACCTCCTGTGGTATATTATGGTATTTTCAGCTTTTGACGACAACTCCGGCAATAGCCAAGGATTTGAAGGGTGTGGCTTCTGGGGAGGAAGTGGTGCGACCGGCAGACTTTTTCTTTGTGCTCTTCCAGCACGGGGCTTTGAATCTCAATAACCTTCCCGCAGTTGACACAGATCAGGTGGTCGTGATGGGGACGGTGGGAGATACACTCGTATCGGGAATTTTCCCCGCCCAGCTCAACCTTCTCAATCAATCCCTCCTGCTGGAAGAGCTCCAGGGTGCGGTAAATGGTAGCCCGGGAGACTTTCTTCCTCTTCCTTTTCATCCGGGAAATGAGCTCTTGCGCAGTGAAATGGGAGGGGATGGTGTGTATTTCCCTGAGGAGAATTCTTCTTTCAGCGGTGAGCTTCCACCGCTTGGGAGCAGATGAATTACGCACTAAACCCCTCTCTCGTGGTGGAAAGATGAGATGGTATCTTTCCCATTTTATTGCGACTTAATCTCAATTAACGCATAATTATATAATATAGCAAGAAAAAGTCAAGAGGTAATTTTTGCTTCCTTCAGGTTCATTAGGGGAAAGTTACCTGAGCGACATGAGGGAAGGGAGCAGGCAGAGCACTTTGTGTCTCACCTTCTCTCAGGAAGCGGAGAAGTTGGTGTTTTCCTTGCCATGGCGAAGTCATTTGTTTTTTAGTCTTTTTCTCACTGAGGAGAAGGTATCTTGCATTTTTCTGATACAAAAAATTGGTTGACTTGAAGCAGATAATGTGAAATAATTCTATAGAAAATAAATTATATGATTATGCTTTGCCATAGAGGAATCTGGGGAGGGAAAAGGACATTGCCCTTGAAGTTTATCTTTTGCTTCTTTCTCATTTTTTTTCTCATAGTTCCTGCAGCAATAGCGGAGGGAGGGATTACTTCCGCTCTCCAGGCAGGGAGAGAGGAGGATTCTTCAGCAAAGGCGGAGGCTTATTACCGTTTCAGTCTCGCATACCTGTATCAGTTGAGAGATAGATATGAGGAGGCAATTGCCCAATACCAGGAGGCTCTAAAGCAGGATCCTCAATCATCATATCTCTATGAATCGCTGGCTGGTTTATATTACCGGAGAGGGTATATTCAAAAAGCCATAGGTCATTGTCAGCAGGCGATTGAGCTCGACCCTAAGAGCTCTTCCCCTCATCGGCTTTTAGGAAGTATCTATTACAGCCTGTTCCTCTATTCCGAGGATAATAGCGAGTATGCGGATAAGGCGGTCGAGGAGTTTGAAGCAGCATTAAAGCTGGATAAGTCAAACAGTGAGATATACCTGATCCTGGGGAGACTTTACCTGGCTCAGAAGAACTATCAGAAGTCAATTAAAGCCCTTTATGAATATCTTCAAAGCAATTCCCAATCGGAGGAAGCGAGGTTCTATTTAGCCAAGAACTACCTGGAGCAGGAAGATTACCCCGCTGCCATAGAAAATCTCAATCAAGCTCTGGAGATAAGACCTAACTACCTGCGGGCGATTACTACCTTAGCCAGCATTTACCATTTGCTCAAAGACACCCCCAATGCCATATTGACCTATCAGAAAGCACTGGAAGCTCTTCCTGATGATGTCGGCTTGCGAAGCAGCTTAGCCTTGGAATATCTGGAGGCGGAGGAATATGAAAAAGCGTCTGAGGAGCTCTCCGCCGTCCTTTCCTACGAGCCTGATAACCGCTTCGCTCTTACCTACTTGCCTTTCTCCTATCATAAGCTTGGAAGATATGAGGAGGCGGAAAAGCTTTATCTTCAGATGCTGGAAAAATATCCCGACGATGTGGATGGTCGCCTTCACCTTGCTCAGCTTTATATCGATCTAAAGGAACACTCCAAAGCCTTGAATGCTTATCTTCATCTGCTCTCTCTGAGGGATAAGGGAGATATTAAACTGGGGAATAATGAGGCAGCGAACCTGCATGCTAAAATAGGTATTATTTATTACCAGAGCCAGGATTTTGCTCGTGCCGTTCAATCCTTTCAGCAGGCATTGAATCTAAACCCCAAGATTGACCGTTCGATTTTGCCCTACTTGGTTCTCTCGTATCACCGCAACAAAGAGAGCGATAAGGCGCTGGAAATCTGTGACCAACAGATGCTGATTACACCTTCTTCAAATACTTTTATTATCCTGAAGGCGGAGATTCTGGGTGACATAGGGCAGATAGAAGAAGGAACAAGGCTCATCACGGAAAAGATACAAAAGGGGGAGAACGACTCCCTCCTCAATATTGCCCTTTCTGAGATTTATATAAGAGCTAAGAAGTACACGCAGGCTGAGGAGGTTCTCAAAAAGGCATTGAGTGTCTATCCCGAGAACGACACCCTCCTTTTCAATCTGGGAAGTGTTTACGAGAGAACCAAAAGGTTTGAGCTTGCCGAAGATACCTTTAGAAAGGTAATAGCCTACAATCCCAACAACCACTTAGCCCTTAACTATCTGGGCTATATGTTGGCTGAGAAAGGAATCAAACTCCAGGAGTCTTTAGGGTTTATCAAGAGGGCTTTAGAGCTCGATGTGAACAATGGCTCCTACCTGGATAGCCTCGGGTGGGCTTATTTCAAGCTGAACAATATGGAATTGGCTGAGAAATATCTCACCCTGGCAGTTGAAAAAGAGGGCAATTCCCCGGAGATTCATGACCATCTGGGTGACCTTTATTACAAATTGGGACGATTCAAAGAAACTCTCCAGGAGTGGGAGAAAGCGATCTCCTTGGGCATAGAAGATGACAATAAAGTGCGGGAAAAAATTGAGAAGCTCAAGACCAAGCTGGAAAACTGAGAATAACCGGGGGACTGCTTCCTTTTATCTTTATAACCCTCTGGTGTTCTCCCACCTCTGGCAAAGCAGGTTCTCTGTTCCCCTTTTACTGGTTATCCTGGCAATGGTAGGTATGCTATTACCCGCTTGTCATGGTGTCCGCCCGATTAGTGTCCCCCCCGAAGTGGCTGAAAAAATCGCTTCCAGGGCGGGTTCATATCCGGAGATCATCGAAGATAACTGGTCTGAAATAGAGAGCATGGGCGGGTTTTTTACCATAAAGGCGGAACATAGGGGGAGAAGCTATCAGGCGAAGAATACACTAATGATGAAAAAACCAAGCCTTTTCCGTCTGGAGATTCTTAACCCCATGGGAATGGCTACCACCCTTTTGATTTCAGATGACACCACCTTCTATCTTTACTACCCGGAGACAGGCGAGTATCTCTACGAGAGCCCTACCAGAGAGAATTTCAGGAAGGTTTTGGGAATTGGGCTCAATGGGGAGGAGCTACTTCTCGTATGGATGGGACAGTTCCTTTCCTTTTCCAACTATCAGGTGACAAGGGTGGAATGGCATCCGAAGTCATTGCTCATAAAGGTAATAGCAAGAAGCCAGGGTGCTCCTTTGGAGGCAGTCTACTGGATAGACCCCATCAAGGAACGCCTTCTTAGAGGGAGTATAAGAGACTTATCCACCGAGAAAGACCTCTTTAATGTGGAGTATTCCCATTTCATTCAGTTAGGCGGAAAGGAAGTGCCGGGCAGAGTGACCGTGTTTCTGGTGAAAGAGAGAGTTAAGTTGACCTTAAATGCCTCAAAGATAAATTGCAACATCCCGGATATAGAGAGCTCGGCATTCCGTTTCGTCCCTCCCGCTAAAGCGAGAAGAGTGCTACTGGAGGAGATTAAAAGCAGGGGTCCTATCATCTTCGGACGCTGAAAAATGACCGGAGGAGCTACCTTATGATTAGCCTTCGCTCTTTCGCCAAAATAAACTTAGCTCTGGAGCTAAAGGGGCTGCGAGCGGATGGCTATCATGAGATACAAACCATCTATCAGGCGATCAACTTATGTGACACTATCCAGTTAGAGGAGCGACCTCAGGGAACTGAGATTGTGACCAATTGCCGGGAGCTTCCTACCGACAGCCGCAACCTTGTCTATCGCGCCTGCCTTCGACTGCAGGAGTCCTTCAACATCGAACGGGGTGTGAAGATAAAGATTGA
>JAOUOQ010000016.1 GCA_029880275.1 Candidatus Aminicenantota bacterium
AGCCAGGTCATCGGAGGCATTGCCCAGGGAGTAAGCGCTTCCCTCTTTGAAGAAAGGATTATGGATAACGCCACTGGATACCTGGTTAACCCAAATATGAGAGATTATAAGATTGCTACCTCCTTAGATATTCCCGAGGTAGACACACTTTTTGTGGATATGGTTGACCCTATGATAAATATCCTGGGAGCTAAAGGACTGGGGGAGCCGCCTCGAATTCCCATTGCTGCCGCTATCGCCAACGCAGTCTATAACGCTATCGGAGTTCACATTAGAGAAATACCGATGACGCCTGAAAAAGTCCTCCAGGCTTTGAAACAAAAGGAAATAGACTGATGAAAAACTTTAAAATAGCTCAGCCTCAAACCATCGACCAAGTTACTTCTTTACTCTCCGAAAAAATAGAAAAGTGTTACCTCATGGCTGGAGGAACCGACCTGTTGGGCGAGATTAAAGATGAGATAATCGAGCCTGAGGTAGTTGTCGACCTTAAATCTATCCCTGACCTCTCCTACATTAGAAAGGAAAAGGATGGAGTACGAATCGGAGTTTTAACCAGCATAGCTGAGTTAGCAGAAAACCCCATGATTAAGCAAGACTATCCGGGGCTTCATGAAGCAGCCAATGCGGTCGCTACCCCTCAACTCAGAAATTTGGGGACCGTAGGTGGAAACCTCTGTCAGAGACCCCGCTGCTGGTACTATCGGGACCCTCAACTACTATGCCAGAAAAAGGGAGGGTTCGAGTGCTATGCCTACATGGGAAGAAACAAATACCATGCTATCTTTGGCGGTGGACCCTGTTATATTGTACATCCTTCTGATTTAGCTCCAGCCCTGATTTCTTTAGATGCGGAAATCTCGCTAAGCTCCCCTGATGGAGAAAAAACCTTACCCTTAGCAGATTTTTATATTCTTCCTGTGGTAGATGTGAGCAAAGAGAACATTCTGGGCGCGAATGAAGTTGTGAAAGAGATAAAGATTCCTCTAGCTAAGAGCGGAGAAAAGAGCACCTATTACAAGCTCAAGGAGAGAGGGGTGTGGGATTTCGCCCTCGTTTCAGCAGCGGTGAAAGGGATAATGGCAGGAGATGTCTTCAAAGATATCAAGATTGTGTTAGGAGGAGTAGCTCCCGTTCCCTGGAGGTTAGAAAAGGCCGAAAACATAATAAAAGGCAAAAAGGTTACCGAGGAGCTGCTAAAAAAAGCCGCCAGAGAGGCTTTGAAGGAAGCCAGACCTTTGAAGGAGAACGAATTCAAAAAGGAGCTCATCGAGACTGTGCTTTACAGAACAACATTATCTCTGATATAGCCATCCAAACAATAGAAGAGGCGGAACATAGAGTAGTGAGTTAATAAAAAAGGGTATGGATTACTCAGAGCTCAGTGCCCTGATTGCCTTCCTATATATCCGATAAATTACACGCCGCGATTACGGTCTCTATACTAATGTCCATATATAGATGTATATTAAGAATGACGTACAGTTAAGTATTTTACTTCGTTTTCGCCTGTCTATTATTCATTTATGCCAAGCCGGAAGAATCGTAGGTACCCAAAATTTTATCCCTCTGTTTGTTGTCTAATCCTTTTTTATCACCGAATAATGGTAATATGTCTATTTTTCATAGCAGCCGGGCTGCTTGCAGTTAAGTTGATGTAAAACTTATACTTTTTTCATTTCTCGTTTTCCACATCTCGCACTTAATCTGCAAATTTTCAGCAAAAAGCAAATTCTATGGTTGACAAATAAATTAATAATTGGTATAAAATAGATAAAGCCATTATAATAATAAAATCATAGTTGCTATAAGCAATACATTTCGGTTCCATGGCTAATAGTTTACAGTAATTATGGGGTCAGACAGAATTTGAAAAATCTTCTCAATGGAATCTATTGTGAAAATATGAGATATCTATCTAACACTGCTTTAATAAAAAGATGTGCTGAAAGTTTAGAAAATCAAAACGCGTGGCTTGAGTTTATAAGAAGATTCGATCGTCATATAAAGCTATCTGTTTTGAGAGCATATAAGCTCATTTCTATCAATTTGCTGGAAAGAAAGATATCAAAAGAGGATATTAGAGATTTAGTACAAGAGGTTTATTTCAGATTAGTTAAAAATGGCTGCAAGGCGCTTAAGACTTTCGAGCCGAAATATGATCACGCTTTTTATGGTTATCTCGCCAAAATAAGCGTAAGCGTGGTTAAGGATTTTTTCAAAAAATTTAGCACATTGAAAAGGAGAGTCTATATAGAGAGTATCGATGAACAACCAGCTAATAGCCAGACAAATACATTGATAACTAAAAGCATGCCCTCTTTTATAGAATCAAATCCAGAAAAGCGGATAATAGCAAAAGACCTTTTGCAAAAGGTTAAAAGTCACTTCAATTCGGGCCATTCTACAAAAGAAAATAGAAGAAAAGAATTGTTATTTCAGCTTTATTTCATTCACGGACTGAGTATTAAAGATATCTCGCGCATTAAAGGATTGAATATTTCGCATTCAAATGCAAATGTAATTATTTGGAGGATGAAAAAGGAAATTAGAAGTTTGGTTTATAACGATTCGCTTACACCAAAAGGAATATAAATTTAATCTTATACACATAAAGGTGTTGGCATTAAAAATGAAGAATAAGAAAAAGCACTTGGATGAAATCTTGCTTACGGAGTTTATCTCTAACAACATGTCCGAAGAAAAAAGTAATGAGTTAATGAATCATATGATTTCCTGTAGAAAATGCAGGGAAAATTTGGCATCTTTTGCAAAAGTAAGCAATCCTTCTACTAAATCTGCAGAAGAGCAGCTGCTGGGTGAAATCTTCCCGGAATCAAAAGAAGACTATCCACATCAGCTACTGCATTCACTAAAACAATATTCTAATAGTCAAGCAAAATCCACGCTTCAAAAACTTTCTGATTTAGTAAAGGTAATCACCAAGGATTTTTCCTCAGGCTTCAATTTAATATATACTCGGAAAAGAATATTTATCTCCTCTATTGTTATTTTAATAGCATTAGTTCTTTTTCTGATTAATCCCATTGGCAAATACATGGATTATAAAGCAATGGCTCTTATAAAAACTGCAAATGCAGTACTTACAAAAAGCATCAGCCCTGTTTATACTATGCCATTAAGGCCTTATGGAGGATTCTCTTGGATTGAATACAATGATTACAGGGGCGCAGAACCCGATGTAATAAGAGATCAGAAAAATGAGATAAAGGCAATCTTCGAAAAAGCGTTAGAAATAAGCAAAAATAATCCCGAAGTGCTGAGCCAGGTAGGAAATTTTTATCTTGTCTCAGGTGACTTCACACAGGCAAGACATTTATTTGAAAGAGCAATGAAGCTTCAATCAAACAATGCTATTGCCGCAAATGGCTTGGGCATTATATATTATGCGAAAAACGAGATTAATAAGGCTATCGAGTTCTTTCTTCTTGCCAGGAAATCGGATCCAAAGTTCTTAGAAGCAAGATATAATCTCGCATTTCTCTATCAGAAAACGGAAGAATATCCGGAAGCAAGAAGAGAATGGCGTGAATATTTACAAATAGACTCATTCTCAAAATGGGCAGATAATGCCAGAGATATGTTGGAAAAAATTGAATAAACTTAAATCTCTGTTGATGTAAATTCAAAGTGAGAAAAAAAAGAATATTTATCCTGATTATATTGTTAGCATTGCTTGCTGGGGCAATATATATATCCTTATCCTATGACCTTGCTTTCACCATTTTCCCAAGCCGACAATCCTCAATCGGAAGTGATTTTTCAGGGCAATTTTGTAACATTATAAATTCAAATAAGGAAAACTTGATATATGAGTTCATCAAAGATAATAGAGAAAATTTTATAGCTGAAACAAACAAATTAATCGCAGATTCTCTTAAGTCCAAACATAATGGAGATTTTTTAGAGGCGGAAAATTCAATTAATTCCGCTCAAAAAGCAGCTACTTATCTTAAAAGATATTTTAATGATGAATATTATATTAATTTAATAAATTTCAACAGCAGATTATCAACCAAAGAGATAGCCCTAAAGCTAAACGCAAATGAGCTTTACAAAATAGGGCTGAAGGAATATTCGCAGGAGAATTTCCTTCAGGCTTATAAAAAATTTAAGGAAGCGGAGGACATTTATAAAAGCATAAATGACAGAGACAATGAAGCCAATACATATCATGCTTATGGAAATATATATTTCTATCTTGGCTATTATGATAAAGCATTGAAAGAATATGAAAAGGCATTACAGCTCGCTAACGAAACCAAAAATGTAAGATTAAACATTGCGCTAATTATGAACTCAGGATTGATATATTCCAAAATAGGTAACTACTCTAAGGCACTCAAAAATTTCAGAAAAGCTATGGAAGAACTGAAATATGATAATTCTGATTTACTTGAAAGACTGATTCATAATTATACAGCCAATGTATATTATAAATTAGGCGACTATGAAACTTCTTCAAAAATTTATGATATTGCTTTGCAGAAAAGCATCAGCGCTAAAGACATAAATATGCAGGCTTCAATCCTTAAAAATATTGGTATCAATTGGTTAATGCAAAACGACTACAGAAAGGCGGAAAAATATCTGCAGCAAACTTTGAAGATTCGAGCCAATATGAAGAGTGTTAATCGATATATTGAAACCTTAAACAGCCTTGCCTTTATTAATTTGAAATCTGGAGATATCAGGAAGGCCTTAAAATATTTAGAAAAATCCTTGCCTCTTGCCAGGCAATCTGAAAATCCTTTCATCTTAGCAGATTGCCTCAATATGCTTGGTGAATCATATATGAAGCTCAAAGATTTCCAAAGAGCTTCCGATTACTTAAATGAATCCTTACAAATTTGTGAGAATATCAACAACCAATATTTGAGCTATTGTGCTTATAGAAATAATGGGTCAAATTTTAAGCTTCAAAAAAGATTCAGGCAATCGGAAAAGCAGTTTTTAAATGCCATTAACTTAATAGAAAAGGTGAGAGCAGGAATTGAAGAAACTGATTTAAAAGGCAGCTATCTTTCTATAATAAAACCTATTTATGAAGAGATGATTCTTCTTCAAATATTAAATTTTAATGACCACATCTCTGCATTGGAATTTTCGGAGAGGTCGCGTGCTCGAGCATTCCTTGATATGCTTGCTGGAAAGATTGACATCGTCTATTCAAAGAATAACTTTACTCAGGCTGAAGAGGTATCCAAACAAAATTTTGGGGATATTTTAATCGATAATGAATATGGGGCCTTCAGAACATTGCCATTTGACCCCAAATCTTCCCCTACATATAAAAATGTAGAGATAATATCCCCCATGGCTGTCAACCCATTTCCTTTAAAGGAAATAAGAAATTCATTACCATTGGATTCTAAAATACTGGAATATGAGATAACCAAAGACAAGACAATAATATGGGTCATAAGCAAAGAGGAAATAAAAAGCCAAATTATAACTATAAATTCTGACGAGCTTAGAAATTTAATAATCGACTTCAGAAAAGCATTAGCACTTGATGATAGGTTTTTAACAATGTATAAAACCTGGGCTGAAAGGATAGAAGAAACTGATAAATTGTCAACGAGGCTATATGATATTCTTTTTAAACCGATAAGAAAATTTCTCCATCAAGGAGATTTGCTCTACATTATCCCAGATAACGAGCTCTACTATATACCATTCGCCTCTCTTAAATCTAAACACGGAAAATATATCATAGAAGAGTTTGATCTCGCTTATGCACCGAGCAGCTCTATCTTAAAGATATGTTATTCAAGAAACAAAAATAAAATAGCTCCTCAAGAAGATAAAATTCTGCTCATAGGCAACCCGAACATACCGGAGAATATTCTGGCTGATTTCCCTATTTTAAAACCATTGAAAGAAGCTGAGAATGAGGTGAGAGAGATTTCAAAAATATTCCCCCATTCTCTTTTATTAGTGGGCGCTGAGGCCAGTGAGAAGAAAATTAGAGGAGAGATAGAAAACTTTGAAATTATACATTTCGCAACACACAGCCTGGTTGATGAAAGAATGCCCATGTTCTCCTCCATTGTGCTGAATGCTTCTCAAGAGCGCCCAGATAAACTGACGATTGAAAACCCGGATGATGGGCTACTCATGCTGCTGGAAATATTTAATCTCAATCTTTCAAAGTCAAAGCTTATCACCCTATCATCTTGTGAGACTGGACTTGGCAAACTATTAAATGGTGAAGGAGTTGTAGGACTCTCCAGAGCTTTTATATATGCGGGTTCTCCCTCTATACTTGCCAGTCTTTGGAAGGTTAAGGATAATCCCACCAGCCTCTTATTACAGGAATTCTATTCCAATATTAAAAATAATAGCATATCAAAAGCAAGAGCACTAAAAAATGCCCAGTTACAGCTTATTAATAATGATAAATACAGGCATCCGTTTTTCTGGTCTTCCTTTATTATAATAGGTGATGGAAGATAAATAGCCTTACTATTTTTTAAACTTTACAACAGGAATCCATTCTTCTTTTTGAATCCCTCATCTTTATGTATTAATTCCATTCTGTCAAGCACTTAGAACCAAACTGTTACCCAACACACTTCACCTACCACATTATCTCCTCCTGTTTTTTTTAATTAAGCACACCATTTTCGAAAAAAATCAGCATATGAGTTGTAATATTTTCCCCCAAATGTCGTTTATGAATTATAGGAGGTACATTAATGATGATTGGGGTAATTGTATTTTCAATAATCTTAAACCTCTTCATCGGCAACTTTTTCCTTGCAGACATCACTGCAAGAGATGGAAGATTGATGGGTGATGAGGAGATTACTATTTCGGTGCCATCATCAAATACAGTAGAGCAGGATAATAACGGCACGATAAGCCCATTGACAGAGCCATCTGAAGACCCTGTTCCACCTTTTCCACCATCTGGCTAATGTTTTAGGTACCCCCCGGATTGCTGGGGGGTACTATTTTTTGAAACTTCTGCAATTATGAAGATGACAACCATAACAGAGTCCCATCAGGAGGCGAGACGTATTTTTTACAATCGAAAGGAGATGAAATAAACTGACATAAATATTTGAAGAATCAGCAGACCTATTGAGATTTTGGCAGCAAAGGAAAACGCTGGGAAGGGTTACTCTGTGCAAAAAACCTTAAACAAGAGGGAAATGCTCGCCAACCTGAGCCGGGGACTGAAAGAAGTATTTTTTTGCCAAAAGGCAAAGTATGGCTGTGCACTTTCTACAGAGCTTAATATATTCGTTTTGAGCCTCGCGAGAATGGACGGTCGTGAGGTGCCAGCTCAGTTCATACACGCAGAGTCTCTTGAAAGCATTCCGGCGGGGTTTCCTTACTGCCGCCAAGCATACACAAGACATCCTCAACTCATACTGCTGCCTTCAGGTATTTTTCTTCATTTTCAAAACGTTTAACCTGAGGTAGTTCTTCAGCATGATGAAGTCTATTAATGACTTCTGGCTCACGATAATACAGCTAATGGAGGATTGTTAGATGAGCGATGAACCTATTAAAGTATTGTTAATCGAAGACAACCCGGACCACGCCCAATTGATTCAGGAATTGCTGGCTAAGGAAAGAAGCAAACAGTTCGATTTGGCGTGCGCCGCACGGCTCTCCACAGGACTGAAGCTTCTTGCCAAGAGAAGTATTGATGTAGTCCTGCTGGACCTGTCACTTCCAGACGGCCAAAGGCTGGATACCTTTATCAGAGTGCGTGATCACGCACCGCAATTGCCAATTATAGTGCTCACCAGTCTTGACGATAAAATGCTGGCAGTTAAGGCAGTTCAGCAAGGTGCGCAAGATTATCTGGTCAAAGGGAGCATCGATAGCAACTTGCTCGGGCGTGCTCTGCTTTACGCCATCGCACGCAAGCAATTGGAGGAGGCACTGAAGCAAAGTGAGGAGAGATATCGCACCCTCTTCCAATATAGCGGAACTGCTATGGTTATTGCTGAAGATGACATGACTATCTCCCTAGTCAATAAAGAGTTTGAGCAGCTTACCGGCTATAGTAAGAACCAGCTTGAAGGAAAGATGACCATTCCCGATTTTCTCGCCGAAAAGGATAAACAGAAAATAATTGGCTATTATAAAGCCCTCCAAAAGGGCAAGAAGATTCCCCCATCTTATACAGCAAAAATTAAGAGAAAAGATAACCAAATAAGAACTATCTTTGCCTCAGTGGGACTTATTCCCAGGACAAAAAATAGCATCGCCTCCCTTACCGATATCACTGAGCAAGAGCGGACCGAGAGAGAGCTCAAAAAGAAATCAAATGAGATACGCAATTATGCCCGGCAGATGAAAATGGCATACCAAGCCTTGGAGAGAGCATATCTGGATATGATACACGCTCTTGTAATTAGCGTGGAAACCCGCGACCCTTACACCCGAGGACACTCGGAGAGGGTCACCCAATATTCCAAGGAGATTGCTGCGAAGATGGGATGGAATGATAAGGAACTGAACAACCTGGAGCTGGCTTGCCGCATCCATGATGTAGGGAAAATAGGAGTAAGCGACAGGATACTGCTGAAAAACGATACTCTCACCATTTCCGAGTGGGCGGAGATGAAGATGCACCCCGTAAAGGGTGCCGAGATGCTCACCTTCTCCGAATACTTCAAGCCCGTAATACCCATTGTCCGCCATCACCACGAACGATGGAATGGGAAAGGCTACCCAGATGGGCTGAAAGGAAAGAATATACCACCGGGTGCCCGCATTCTGGCAGTTGCAGATACCTTTGATGCTATGTCTTCCGCCCGACCTTATAGAGATGCCATCGACTATAAGAAAATCGTAGTGGAGCTGAAGAAGAACGCCGGAACCCATTTCGACCCTGAGATTGTCGAAATATGGTTGGAGATAATGGAGAAATACGGGATATCCATCCTCTAAGCCTCCCCCTCCAGTCAAGAACTACTCTTTAAATTTTCAACATATCGCTACCGCTCTACCGGCGGCGGTCCCAATCACAACCATCAATATGTCTCGCGAAGCTGATGTAAGTGCCACTGGTGCTGTTGGGATTACGACTGATGGAGTACTCGCCGATTTCAATAGCAACATGGTCACAGGTTTCGTTTGGAATCACCTGGCTTGACTTCACCGCGGTTACCAGGACATTTACTGTTTTTAGAGTCAGGTTAGAACCAGGTCCCATGACCTGTCTCCAGAATCCCAGGTGGTCCTCCCGTTTTCTAATCATCTTGCCTCTATCTGTAAAGAAAACGATATCCTCTCCACATAAATCGGCCATTCTCTCAGGATTGACTCCCCTGATCTTCTCCTTAAGTGTGGTATGCCTTGCCTCAATATTCTCACGAAGCCCATTGTAAAACTTAGCCCAATCCATTTCTCCTCCTTTTTAAATTTATATTTTGTGAAATGATGTAAAATAAAGACTAAATGTAAATATAGAATATGAACAAATAGAATTAATTATGAAATCATGTTGTGAATTGATAATAGCTTACCATAATTTATCAATCTTTCTTCGTATTTTTTCTTTTCTTTATTCACAATCTCTTTGAAACGAGCATCGTCACGCAGATTGTCGTAGAAAGGACAATTGATTAAGAAAGGATAGGGGTAAAGGTATACCTGTTCATATTCAAAGCTTTTTTCAATTCCTTCGTTGATGCCCTCAATCGCCTCATCTCTCATTCCTAAAAGAGAATAAATGCTTGTTGCTTCATAGTGATAAGAAGGAACGACATCTTTAATAAGCGCCAGAGCCTTATCTTTTTCACCTTTCGCTGCAAGTAACCAGGCACGATAAGATTGCATACTCCGCTCACCCGGCTTAATCTCTTCTGCTCTGGCTAATGCTTTCTCTGCTTCACCATATTGCTTGGTCATTATAAAGTATCTCGCATAATCAAGATGGAGCCTGAAATCATTGGGTTCTATCTCTAAGGCTCTCTCCAGGTGAAGTGCAGCTTGCTCAAATTCTCCAATATACATATAACTACGGGCGCAAAGACTATACGCTCTCACATATAAAGGGTCACGCTCTAAAGACCTTGAATAATACTCAATAGCTTGACGATATAAACCAATAGAGAAAAGAAAAGACCCTACCATATAATTAATTGACGAGCTATGGGGGTCTATTTCTAAGGCTCTTTTGAAACTTTGATACGCCCTGTCCAGGTCCTCCTTATAAAAGTATGCCCACCCCAGACCCACATTCGCTTCTGCTAAATTCGGGTCTATCTCATACGCTATCTCATAATTCTTGAGCATTAAATCAAGGTCTTTTTTATTCTTATGCCTGACAAAATGAGCCTCATAGGCATTGGCTAAGCCCCAATACGCTAAAGCGTAATTCGGGTCGATTTCAACCGCTTGATTATACATCCTCACGCCATCTTCAAAATTTTCCTCCTGGTAAGAATTTCTATAATTTCTTTCAAAATGTTTTCCCAGCTGGTAGAATTGATAAGCTTCAATATTCTCGGTATAATGTTTCACCAGCCGCCTGTCTCTCTCACCCATCAGCTCGATTTTGAGCGCCTTGACAATGGCTTGGGCGATTTCGTCCTGAATAGCAAAGATATCTTCCATCTCCCGATTGAATCTATCAGACCACAGATGGTAGCCATCGGCGACATTGATAAGCTGAGCCATGATCCGAAGCCGATTGTCCGCTTTCCGTACGCTGCCTTCGAGCACGGTATCCACATTCAGCTTCTTGCCGATCTCACGGATGTCTAACTCTTTTCCTTTAAATGAAAACGCCGAGGTGCGAGCAACAACCCTCAGGTCTTCGATCTTGCTCAGCGCATTGATAAGCTCCTCTGCCAGGCCATCGCAGAAATACTCCTGATCCCCCTGGGGACTCATATCCACAAATGGCAGCACTGCGATGGAGCGCTGAGGCACTGGAGGGACAGGCTGCTCTTTCGTAAATTCAGTTTTCATAATTCGGCTGATGAAAAAATATCCAGCGATTATGACTACTGCAGCCAAAAAGAGGATTCCGGGGACCATAAGAGGTTTAAAACGCCTTCTTGGAGTTTCTCTGCTGACAACTTTTCTGGAGGGAATTGCCCTCGCTTTTAATTCTTTTCTCAACCGACGCAAATCCACTATCAATTCATCCGCATGCTGGTATCGGTCGGACGGCTCCTTTTCCAGGCATTTGTTTACGATTCTCTCTAACTCCAGTGGCACCCCTGTTCGCAATCCCGTCAGCGGCGGTGGAGTCTCGTGGAGAATCGAATACACCGCTCCCTGCTCATATTCCCCTTTGAATGGCATCTGCCCGGCAATCATCTCGTACAAAACAACCCCCAGAGACCAGATGTCCGTGCGCTGATCCACCGCTTCCCCTTTTGCCTGTTCGGGTGACATGTATGATACCGTACCCATGATGGTTGCTGTGCGGGTAATCTTCGTTCGCTCAGCTAATTTCGCCAGGCCAAAATCCATAATCTTAGCCTTACCTCTCTCCGTTACCATAATATTGGCGCTTTTGATATCCCGATGAACGATTCCCTTCTCATGGGCTTCCTGCAATCCCTCTGCAGCCTGAATAGCAATGTTCAGGGCTTCATCCAATTTCAATGGTCCCGATTCAATTTTTTCTTTAAGGCTCTGACCATCAATATAAGCCATGGAAATGAAGGTTTGCCCTTCAGCCTCATCAATTTCATACACGGTACAGATGTGGGGATGGTCCAATGCCGCAGCGGCTTGTGCTTCAAGCACAAAACGGGGTTTTTCCTCCTTACTCCCTAGGGCATAAGGGGTGAGAAACTTCAGCGCCACGGTGCGTTTGAGCTTGGTGTCCTCAGCTTTATATACCACGCCCATACCCCCTCTGCCCAGCTCTTCAATGATCTCGTATCTTTTAGCAAAAGTACTTCCTCTGGTTAATTCTCTTATGGGGATCTGGAGAGTCTTGGTGTAAGAAGCAGAGATCTCCTCTGAGGAAGGAAGCTGAGTCCCACACTTACCACAGAAGCGAGTATCCGTGGGATTATCAAAATGGCATTTGGGGCATTTCATAAAAAGAGCAACCTCCCTTCTTATTAGCCACAGAGAATATCATTTAGCTTTGTTTGATTATACAGAAATAAAAAATCTAAATCAACAATAATAGCTAAAAAGGATTGGAAGACCGCAACAAATAATGTAGCACATTAAAAAATTTGCCCGAGGATCTATTAGTAGCGAGTAAAGCAATATTGCTTTATTATCTGTTCAAAATAACTTCTCTTTTATTCAACAGAGAGGTAAAATAAAAAGGTTAAGACATATTATTTAATCAAATATCCTTTAAAAGGAGGTATACAAATGAAACCTAAATACAAGTTCCAATGGTACCAGGAGATATACAACAATATACCTAAGATTATTGAAGAGGCAAGAAAAGCAGCAAAGGAGCTGGACCTGGATAAGTTGAAAAATAAAATCGGGTTGTATCCGGGCAGCTCATCCTGTCCCGGATCGCTGCCAAGCTATGTCCTCGACGCAATCATTAAAGCAAATCAGATCCCGCTACTCCCCATGAGAAAGGTAGAGGATGAACTTAGAGAGGTCGTAAAGGACATTTATGGTGATGAGTATGATGCCGCCGCAACCAACACCTGCGAGGCGGCATTGCGGGTCTGTTTTGAGATTCTATTTGCCCCGCCGACCATGAGGAAAGGGGATGCGTATAGAGCGAGGTATATCGCACCCTATGGTGAAGATTTTGAGTTTATGGCGGCATACGGAAGACCATTCCCTCCAAAGTACAAAAACCTGTTTATCGACAGAAGCTGTTCAGCCGGAGAATTGGGTGTGGAGGGAAAGAGCCTTACCAACCTTGACTCAATCTTTGTCCGGCTCGCAGGCGTAAGGTATGAGGTCCACGGGATAAAATTCAACCCGGTCCCGTTGATGACAAGAGCAAATGCCGAGAAATCTATTGAGAGAATAGCGGAGGTCGCGGACCGCCACGCGGAGAGCCTGTCAGGCTTTGAAAGCATCGGTTACGATACTCCAGGTTACGGGTATGGAGAGAAAGATGAGAACGGTATCCCAAAGCTCAAGAAGCTAATGGGACAGCTCGCTGAGCAATATGATGTCCCTTACTTGGTGGACAGTGCCAGTTGTCTTCCTGTTATAGGGCTCTCCCCTAAAGGTGTTGGCGCAGATATCATGGTTTGGAGCATGGATAAAGTGGCCCGAGCTCCTGCCAGCGGCCTCATTGTCGGTAAAGAAGAGATTATGGTTCCCATTCGAAAAGGCCTGGGATTGGGCGGCCACAGATACGGCGAGGTTTCATCCCATAGTAAGGCTCTTTTTTCACTTTGTGACCCGGGGAGGGATACCGTAGTCGGCATGACCACCTTTCTGAAGATGCTCCGCGATGACCCGGATAGAATAAAAAGACCTA
Source organism: Candidatus Aminicenantota bacterium (assembly GCA_029880275.1). Lineage (GTDB taxonomy): Bacteria > Acidobacteriota > B3-B38 > Guanabaribacteriales > B3-B38 > Guanabaribacterium. The sequence goes on from JAOUOQ010000016.1 coordinate 13,430, forward strand.
TTGATAAATTCCACGATATAATCGTAGAAGAATTCAATTCCCTTCAGCCGAGCAGGTTCAGGGATAAGCTCATCATCACAAAATCCTATAATATGGGTGGAACCGAACTCAATTACGAACAGACCTGGGATGATGGTGAATTCGGGATACCAATTTTTACCGTGGAGGACTTATTTGCCAACACCAATCCCCTGGCCTCCGCTCAGGAAGAAATGGGTGTTTACCCAGCCACCATCTATAGCGGGAACATGTTCTTTGGTCCGGGATTAGGAACTCTGGATGAAAATGCGGAACTAAACGAAGAATACACAAGGTTAGGCGTAAAAGCTCTTGTCCGGGCTGTTGAAATTGTCTGCAAATATGCAGGTCTGGGAGATTAGGGCTCTCACCCTGCCTTTTAAGGTAAAAGGGGAACTAAAAAAGCCAATAAACAAGTTTTTAATCTTTGATATAAGCCATCGCAATAAAGGTTTGCCCTTTAGCCTTATCAATTTCGTGAACGGTACAAATATTAGGATGATCCAGTGCTGCAGCGGCTTGTGCCCCACAGACAAATAGCTCTTTGGCCTCCGAGTCGCTTGTTAACTCAGAAGACAGGAACTTTATACTTTATGGTAAGGGTAGGCTTTGGCTTAGTATCTTTGGTTTTATAAACCACCCCCCATACTCCCTCTGCCCAGCTCTTCAATGACCTGGTATCTTTTTGCAAAAGTACTTCCTCTGGTTAATTCTCTTATGGGTGTTTGGAGGGTTTTCGTCTTGGCTAAAGAGATTTCCTCTGAGGGAGGTAGCTGAGTCCCACACTTGCCGCAATAATAGGTATCATCAGGATTATCAAAATGACACTTAGGGCATTTCATTGCCCAAGGTCCCCTTTTTATTGTTTCATAACAATATAATATTTAATGAATAAATAGTCAAGCTTAACAGCAAGTCAATTTATTTCATGGTGAATCCCGGCTCTGATCTCGCAGTGTCAGATGATGGCTCTATTCCTTATGTTACTGTTCGTGTTTCGATTGTCCCATCAAACCGTTTTACACTTGCTGCGCCTGGCCTCTTTTGACTATTAGTACATAGGTGATATTTGAACCAGCTATAATTAAGTCAAGAGAGCTCCACCATACTTCAGGCCTGACTTGGGAGAATATTAAGAGGTTCTTTTGATGACGACGAGGGTCATATCGTCTATTTGTTCAGCACCAGAGGTGAACGAATTGACTTCATCAAAGATTCTTTCCAGAAGTTTCTGGGCGGGTAAATTAGAGTGCTTTTTAAGTAATCTTATGAGTTTGTCCTCACTGTATTCTTCATTTTCCTTATTAAGACTTTCGGTTATTCCATCGGTAAAAAGAAGAGCCACATCTCCGGGATTTAAAGCCACTTTTTTCGCTTCATAGTTAACGGAAGGAAGTACACCCAAGCACAAGCCGCAGCTTTCCAAACGATGAATTTTCCCTTTCCTATCAAGGATAAGCGGAGGATTATGCCCGGCATTAATATATCTTAACTCACCGCTTTTTCTGTTTAACTCGCAAAAGAAAAAAGTTATAAAACGATTTATGGCAGAACTGCGGTGTACGTAATTGTTCAATTTAGCCGCCATTTCCTCTAATTTGTAGTGAGGATAAACCTCTGAATGAACAGCTCCCCGTAAAGAAGCCATGAGAAGGGAAGCACTAACCCCTTTCCCGGAAACATCCGCAATAATAATACCTAAGCGACAAGGATCGATGGTGATAAAATCGTAATAATCCCCACCAACTTGATGACAGGGTATGTTGGAGCCGGCGATTTCAAAATTTTCGCACTCAGGATTTTCTTTAGGAAGCAAGTCTTTTTGAATCTGGGCAGCCAATTCAAGCTCTTTTTCAATTCTTTCTTTCTCAACAGATTCCTCGAAAAGCTTGGCATTTTCAATCTTGACAGCTGCTAAGTTGGATAAAAGAATAAGCAATCTTAGGTCTTCTTCCGAGAACTGGTCAAGCAGATATATCCGGTCTGAGTAGACTATTCCTATAATTTCTTTATTATTCCATAAAGGCACACACATTGCCGAATGGATGCTGGATTTAATAATACTATCCTGCATCCTGAAACGAGGGTCAGACTGGGCATCGTAAGTAAGAACTGCCGAATTCTTATTGAGAGCTATGTTGATAATGCTCTGGCTTACCTGAATTTTCCGATTTTTAAGGTCTTTGTTATTAATGCGAACCACTTTTGGAATTAATTGAGCGGGATTGCCTTCTCGCAGCATGAGAATCCCTCTGTCCATAGGGAGATTCTGGCAAATTAAATCCATGACATGGTCTAACAGCTCTTCAATGGGCTTATGAGAAATAAGAGCTTTGCTGACTTCACTTAATACAGAATAGGCTTTATGTTCTGATTTGATCCTTTCTGCATCGAAAACAGCATAGTCGGCTTTAAAAGTTGTATCAATATCGGGCTTTTTCAGAATGTCTTTGAGATGAATTACGGTATTTACATTTGCCGAGAGGGCGGCAGCTTCTATAACTTCGACATTTGTCGACAGCTCTTTATCAAAGATAATCCGTGTCAAGCCTATAAGAATCTCATCTCCTTTTTTGAGTTCGGTCTCGGATTGAATCTTTTTGCCATTAACAAAGGTTCCGTTTTTGCTGCTGTTATCACGAACTGCATATCCCGATTCCGAAGGATAAAGGAAAGCATGATGCCCTGAACAGAATGAATCAGCAACGGAGATGGTATTATCGGCAGAACGTCCTATAGAGACTTTCTCTTTCTTGAGAGTAAGCCAGAATGGCTTTCCCTTTTTTGGATAGACAAACAGTTTCGGCATTTGCTTTTTTCCTTTAATTTTAATAGATAAAGGGATTAACTTTCAAGTATTTTTTAGAATTTGGAAATCTCCAAAGCGCTTTACCGAACTTTGTACGAAGGGTCAGGTTGGGTTTTTAAGATGAAGAGAACAACATAGCTATGTAGTTAGGATTTCCTCTTTCCTTGAAATAAATGGCGTCCCCAAGCGGATTTGAACCGCTGTTGCCGGCTTGAAAGGCCGGTGTCCTAGACCCGACTAGACGATGGGGACGCACTTCTTTTAAATGGTGAGCCGTGTTGGAATCGAACCAACGACCCCCTGCTTAAAAGGCAGGTGCTCTACCTACTGAGCTAACGGCCCACCATTAAAGCTAATAAATTATAAATGTATCAGCTATTCTTGTCAAGGGGAAGCATAACATAATAGGTGGGTTATTAGATTTCCCTTTCCTGCCGTGAAATACCCCTCTTATCCCTGAACCATTTCTTGATGAAGGGGGTTTTTATAAAAATGGTCTCATCTCTTTCAGCGCCGGTGGATATAATAGAAACCTCTTTCTCCAGCAAATCGCTGATAAACTTCAAGTAGTCCTTAGCCTGCTGAGGAAGCTCATCGTAGTCCGTAGTGCCGCGGGTACTCCTCTGCCATCCTTTGAGCGTGCGACACTGCGGAGTGACCTCATCCAGCACCCACTCCTCGGAGGGAAACTCCTTAATAATCCCTCCCTTATATTTATAAGCAATGCATACCTTTATCTCCTCCAGGGTATCGAGCACATCCAGCTTGGTAAGGGCGACGGAATCCAGATTGTTCACTCTGATGGAGTACCGCGCCACCAGTGCATCAAACCACCCACAGCGGCGGGGTCGCCCGGTGGTGGAGCCATATTCACACCCCCGCTCTTG
>JAOUOQ010000132.1 GCA_029880275.1 Candidatus Aminicenantota bacterium
TGCCAATAGGGCAAATACCACCAGCCCCCCCAAGGGATTCTGCCCTATAGCTGGTAGGTGGATATCCGCTACTACCAGGGCTGCTATCAAGACTCCGGTTAATGCCTCCCCGGCAATGAGCCCTGAGGCAAGAAGAATTCCCACATTCTCCCCTCTACCGGCCAGCTCCTTGCCGAGCTTTCGGCGCTGATATATTCTGGTTACGACATACTTAATCACCCCTCCCACGAAAATAGCGGCTGTAGTCTGCAGGGGCAGGTACATCCCCACTGCGATCAGCATAGGGGAGGGTGATTTTATAAGGATTAACCCGATAGAGAAAATCATCCCCACCAGCACCAGCGCCCAAGCCATAGTCCCGCCAACAATCCCCTGGGACAGCATGGACATCAGACCTGCCTGGGGCGCGGGGAGACTGGGACCTCCTATCCCTCCTGGGGTACCTCGATGGAGGATATTAAGGGGGAAAACCATCACCAGACTGGCGGCTATGACACCTATGATACAGGCAATCTCCATCTTCCAGGGAGTTCCACCCAAAATATGCCCCACCTTGAGGTCTTGCATTATATCCCCTGCTACTCCTGAGGAACAACAAACCACGGCAGCTACCCCCAGCACAGCAGCGATCCCAAGAGGACCTTTCAGTCCAATGAGAACCATCAACAAGGCGGCTATTATCAGAGTGGTAAGGGTCAGGCCGGAGATGGGGTTATTAGAGCTCCCTATTAAGCCTACCAGATAACCGGCTACCGCGGCAAAAAGGAAACCCGCCACCGTCATAACCACCGTTGAAAGAAGGGCGCCCCCTACGCTCTGGCTGAAATAATAGTAGATGAAAAATATCGGTATCATTAGCAACAAAATAGCGGTGATCACCGACTTGAAGGAAAGGTCCTTTTCCAGCCGATTGGGGGTGATTTCGCCCATCTTCACTCGCTTTATATCCCGAAAGGCGCGCCCAACTCCCTGGGTGAGTGACTTTCTCATTTTGAATAGGGTATAAAGGGCTCCCACCAGCATAGCACCCACTGCTAACGGCCTCACCATGGTGAACCATACCGATTCGCTCAGAGTGAGCCAGCTCACAATTTCCCCATCGGGGAGATAGCCACCTACCAAATTGGCAAAGGCGGGATTGATAAACAGCAGTAAGGGCACCAGCAATATCCAACCAAACACCCCTCCAGAAAAGACCACTGCCGCTAACCTCGGTCCGATAATGTAACCTACCCCTATCATAGCTGGCGATGCCGCAGGCGAGCGGAGAAAAACACCTCCAGAGTACCCTTCCGCTCCGCCTACTGGTTCCAATTCCCCGGTAAATAGCTGAAGGACAGACCTGCCCAACCTGAAAAATCCCGAAACCGACTCACTGAACAGTTGAATCCCCCGACTGTTCTTGAATAGCTCGATCAGAGCGGCTACTCCCATGGTACCAAAGACATACATCGCTCCCGTTTGTCCCTTCTGTCCCGCTTTTACGATCTCCCCACAGGCAACGCTCTCGGGAAAAGGTAACTCGGTGTCCTCAATGAGTATCCGCCGTAGAAAGATAACAAACAGAACTCCCAGCACCCCCCCGATAAGCATAAGTACGGTGCTCTCCCAATATCTCAGCTTCTCCCAGACACCTGTCATTATGAAAGCGGGGATGGTGAAAATAGCCCCCGCCACAAGGGCTTCACCCACCGCACCGGTTGTTCGGGTAATGTTTTCTTCCAGAATGCTCCCTTTAAAGATTCGCAGCACTGCCATGGCAATTACTGCTGCGGGGAAAGTGGCGGCTACCGTCATACCGGCCTTCAAGCCTACATAAGCATTGGCTGCTCCTAAAACTACCGATAAGACAATTCCCAGCAGGATAGCCTTTAAGGTGAACTCTTTCAGAGTAGTCACTGCGGGAACATATGGTTTGAATTCCTTATCAGCCATCGTCCCTCTCCTCTCTTAATTCGGATGCTATCACCAATTAAGTTACCATAATCCTGGATAGCCTTATTATATTATAAATACCCTCCTTCCATAGTTCTTGTTATTATAGGAATTAGAATCACCGGAAATCTCAAATAATGTATACCAGCTTAAGGAAAAAATCAAGGAAAATTTGGCCCTTCTTTTGAATATATTCTTTTTCCCCTGCCTCCCATCCTGAAGCAAAAGATGAAAACGGAGAATAATACCCTCTTCGCTCCTTATATTCTACCATAACGCTGATTCTTTGCAATGAATAGTGTCACCTTTGTAGCGCTTCTTTCCCTAAAAAAGGACATTTTAGGGAACTCTTTTGCCTCTTTGAGCGTCTAAATATATAAAGGAGAGAATATGCTAAGAGTAGACCCTTACATTATGAGAGCATCATATGAGCAATAAGCAAACAAATTTCGGGACCATGGATACTCCATGGCATAAATTATGCTAATATATCTAAAGAGGTTAAGGCAATGATTTTTCCAGCCCCACACCCATAATAACTCAAACATCACCTCCCTTTACCCTGGGCTGGCTAAGAGGGTTGGCTTGGCCAGCCTTTTTATTTCTGCTCACTCCCCTGCTCTTATTTAACCTAGGAATATGGGTATAAAAAAAGGAGCCAATCGGAGTGGGTTGAAACCCTCCCCCGATTGGCTAATCAGGAGGCGAGACGAGATGTTTAAGTTACTTATTTTTTAACATCTTAATATGCAACTTTCTGTAATTTATCTTACACACCAACACAAGACAAGGATGGCACTCCTGTTCTGATTTAAAAAGTCAGCCCTTTTTACCAGGTGGGGAAAGCTTCGCTCTGCGTCATTTCGACACCACCAGCGAAGCAAAGGAGTAACATCTTAAGGAAAGAACAGGTGTCAGGCAATGCCTGCTTTCAGTATGTCGTGCAAATGGAGGGTTCCATAGGGGCAATTCTCATCGTCGATGACAATAAGAGAGGTAATGGAATGATACTCCATAACCCTGAGAGCTTCGGCAGCCAGAACATCCTCCCCGATTACCTTGGGGTTTCGGGTCATCAACTTGCCCACCGGGATATTAAGGGGGTCCTTTTCTCTCTCCAAAAATCGGCGCAGGTCTCCATCGGTTACAATACCTACCAAGTGATTTTGATCGTCGACCACCGAGGTCATCCCCAGCCCCTTGGAGGTCATCTCGTAGATAGCTTCTTTCAAAGAAACCTTATGATTTACAATGGGGTTCTCCGAGCTGCGATGCATCAGGTCGCCCACCCGCAGAAGGAGCCTCTTGCCCAGGCTCCCCGCCGGGTGGAACAGGGCAAAGTCTTCCTTTTTGAACCCTCTCCGCTTCAGCAACACCATAGCCAGAGCATCCCCCATAACAAGTGCGGCGGTGGTGCTCGCCGTGGGGGTTATCCCCAGAGGACATGCCTCTTTTTCCACCCCCACATCGAGGCATACATCGCTGTTTTTTGCAAGGATGGAGTCAGGGTCTCCGGTGATGGCGATGACCTTAATGCCGAATCTCTTAAAGAAAGGTAGCAAAGACATCACCTCTTCGGTGTTGCCGCTGTGAGATATGGCAATCACCACATCGTCGGCAGTGACAATGCCGATATCTCCATGTCCCCCCTCAGCCGGATGGAGGAAGAAGGTGGGTGTGCCAGTGCTGGAGAAGGTGGAGGAGATTTTCTTACCTATAAGTCCCGATTTGCCCATTCCGGTGACAATGATTCTTCCTTCGCAATTGTAAAGGATATCTATTGCCCGGACAAAGCTCTCGTCTATTTTGCCAATCAGGGAGCGGATGACCTGATATTCAATGGAGAGAACCTTCTTCGCCTCTTTTATTATCTGATTGTCCCTCTTATCCTTAGAGACCATAAAGAACATACCTCTCTTTTAAGACATAACTTTATCATTCCCTTGCCAAAATTACAACACCTTTTTGATGGCTAATCCCTTATCTTCTGATATAATAAAAAAATAGATTTTATTACCTTAAATCAATAAAATGGAAGGTCTGCAAAAATGACGCCTCTGATCATCTTAGGTGGAGGGCTGGCAGGGCTGAGCGCTGCCTATCACCTCAAAGAGGGATATACCCTTTACGAAAAGGAGGACCGTCCCGGCGGCTTGTGCCGGAGCGACCCGCACCGGGGCTTCCTCTTTGACCGCAGCGGGCATCTGCTCCACTTCAAAAACGATTATGCCCGCAAGCTGGTGCACAGGCTCCTTAAAGGAAACCTGATCACCCATAGAAGAAGTGCCTGGGTCTATTCCAAAGAGCGTTATACCCGCTATCCCTTCCAGGCTAACACTTACGGCTTACCCGCCGAGGTGATAGCTGACTGCCTCTTTGGCTTTATTGAAGCGAAAAAGAGGTACCAGATAACCCCCCGCACCAGGTATAAAAACTTTGAAGACTGGATTCTACGAAACTTCGGGCGAGGCATCGCTGCCCACTTTATGCTCCCCTATAATGAGAAAATGTGGACCCTCCCCCCCCGGGAGCTCACCACAGAATGGCTCAGCCCATATGTCCCCCGCCCATCACTGGAAGAGGTGGTGCTGGGAGCTTTAACCGACCAGAATAAACCCTTCGGGTATAATGCCGAATTCTTCTACCCTCACCGAGGTGGGATTGAGGCTCTGGTTCGTGCTCTGGCGAAAGAAGCAAAACCCATCACTACCGGCTGCCGGGCGGAGACTGTTGATTGGAAGCGGCGACTCATCAGATTTGCCAACGGTGAAGAAGCTCCTTATAACTATCTCATCTCCACCCTGCCTCTGCCTGAATTTATAAGCATGCTCACCCCTTCCCTTCCTCACCTGGAGCGAGCAGCAGCAGAGTTGAGGTTTTGCTCGGTATACAACATAAACTTCGGCATCAGCCGAAAGAATCTCAGTGATAAGCACTGGGTTTATTTCCCCGAAAAAGAATTCTCCTTCTATCGGGTCGGCTTCCCGGCTAACTTCTCTCCCCATGTTGTTTCGCCCCGGGCAAGCTCTGTGTACACCGAGGTATCCTATTCGCCCTCCCGACCTGTGGATAAGCTGACCATTGTGGACAAGGTGAAAGAAGACCTGCAACGGGCAGGCATCCTAAAAAGCTCCAAAGAGGTCATCGCAGAAAAGGTCTTTGACATAAAGTATGCCTATGTGATATACGACCACACCTACCGGAAAAATGTCAGGCTCATTCATCAGTTCTTGCAGAGAAACCGGATTTTTTCCATCGGAAGGTTCGGGGGATGGAAATACTCCTCCATGGAAGACGCTATTCTGGATGGCAAAGAAACTGCGGAAAAAATCGCCAAGCTCCTCTAAAAATTGCAAAAAGATAAATTTATGACTTCTGAATCTATAGGTTTCAGCTTACATATCAGGAGAAGAAGAACGATAAAAGGCTGGAATACTGCCTCACCTCCCGTATGAGCATTAAATGGTAGAAGAAGATAAAAAAGTAGATTCCATTTGCTATCTAAGACTTAAAAAAAATCATTGACCATTCCTCACTATATTTTTTGAAATTAAGATAATAAAGTTGTAATAAATGGATTAATAA
>JAOUOQ010000133.1 GCA_029880275.1 Candidatus Aminicenantota bacterium
CCCGCAGAACCAAATCTCCCCATAGCGACAAAAGCAGCCAAACTCCAGCAGCCCCAGCGACAGAAACCTTAAAGCGCGGATCGCCTGATAATACATGAAACAAGGTCAGTAATTAATGTTTTTCTTTCAAAAGGCAAAATATGGTGTAGCCTTTATTCCTTAATTTGATAGAGAGAATTGAGCCTTAGTTCCTCGGGTCATACTACCTTTCCATCCTCTGTTATTTATTCTTGACAATTATGTAATAATCAATTAAACTTTTTATTGACTGAGAGATAATAGGTTGCTTGAGGAGGTAGTCCAACTGAAAATCTCCAAACAGAACCGATTGGTTATCCTTCTTAAGCTTGTACCAAGCTCTTCGTCCCCTTGGATGTCCAGTCGCCCCACAAAACTGAGGTGAAAGGGATCTTTAGGGTCCAAAGGGGGGCTAATTCAGGAAACCTGAAAATCTATTTACTAAGGGTATCAATATATTATTAACCATTCTTACAAATGGGAGGATAAAATGAAGAGGTTTGTAGCTCTGGGAATTTTGGGGGGATTTTTGTTTTTTAGTTTAACCATTTGGGCGCAGGTGCCTCAACTGCTGAACTATCAGGGGCGTCTGACCGATGATAAGGGAATACCGATTATTACCACTACCACGCTGATGTTCAGCCTCCATCAGGGAGGGGATGCTACAATAGAGGGCAGCGGCACCCTTTGCTACCGGGAGGATGCCTCGGTCACCCCGGATGACAACGGGGTGTTCAGCCACCTCATCGGCTCGGGGACGGTCCTCTACGGCACGCTGGATGCCACCGTCTTTCAGACCGCCGAACCGGTCTTTCTGGAGATAGCCATTGACCCTGCCGGTGCCAATGAGATCCTGCTGCCCCGCAAGCAGATAGTCACTGTAGGCTATAGCTTCAAGTCTGAGCTGGCGGACGATGCCGATACCGTGGATGGTCAGGATGCCTCGGCTTTCGCCCCGGTGGTGCATAACCACGACCCGGATTATGTCAACGAGGGACAGACTGATTCCGTCACCAGCGCAATGATTGTGAATGGGACTATTGTGAACGCTGATATTAATGCAGGAGCAAACATCGCTGCCTCCAAGATCAACCCCACTGGTTTAGATGCTGATATGGTGGATGGTGAGCATGCCTCAGCTTTCGCCCCGGTGGTGCACAATCACGACCCAGACTATGTCAACGAGGGGCAGGCTGATTCCGTCACCACCTCCATGATAGTGAATGGGACCATTGTGGATGCGGATATTAACGCATCAGCAAACATCGCTTCCTCCAAGATCAACCGCACTGGTTTAAATGCCGACCTCCTGGATGGGCATGACTCCGAAGATTTTGTCCATACCATAGGTGATGATATGACCGGAACCCTTAGTGTTGTCACTTCAAATACAAAAGCATTATATGGCGAAACTTCTAACGTCGATGGTTTTGGCGTTTGGGGGGAAGTTACTGCCACCAGCGGCTACAATTTTGGTGTCCGCGGTGTAAACACAAGCACCGGCGGCTATGGTGTTTATGGTATTGCCTTTGCCTATAGCGGCAACACTTTTGGGGTATTTGGCAGAAGCGATAGCACAAGCGGGATGGGCATTTGTGGCTCGGCCACTGCCGGCAGCGGCACCACTTATGGGGCATATGGTTCAAGCAATAGCCCTAGTGGCTATGGTGTTTTTGGAACTAACTCTAAGGGTGGTTATGCTGGATATTTCAATGGCAAGACTCATGTGGAGGGCACTTTCACTGCCACTACCAAGAGCTGTGTCCAGGAGATAGAAGGGGGCAAGAAGGTGCTGCTTTATGCCATGGAAAGCCCGGAGATATGGTTTGAGGACTTCGGCACGGCACAACTGGTCAACGGGCAGGCAGTGGTGCAGTTAGAGAGTGTCTTTACCCAGGCGGCAAATACCGAGATAGCCTACTTCGTCTTCCCTATCCCCAACGGAGAGTGCCAGGGGTTATACATCTCCCGCAAGGATAAAGACTCCTTTGAGGTAGGAGAGCTTAATGGCGGCACCTCCAACATCACCTTCGACTACCGTATTGTAGCCAAACGAAGGGGGTATGAGGAGGTGAGGTTTGAGGAGTTTACCGAGCCTGAGCAGTCACCCGAGGAAGCAAATCTCCCTATAGAGGGAAAATAAACGAAGGTCAGGAAGACCCGAGAGTCCTTAACCTTAAACTTTTGGTCGCCTGGAGCTTTATAAAGAAAGGGGCATAATTTAGCTTTAATTCCCAGACTTGAGTTTTTTCATTTTAGGTTATTTTTGCTTGACAATTATGTAATAATTAGTTAAGCTTTCTATTGACTGAGAGACTATATGTTGCTTGAGGAGGTAGTCAAACTGAAACTCTCCTAACAAAACCGATTGGTTATTCTTCCTGAGCCTGCACCAAGCTCTTCGTCCCGCTGGATGTCCGGTCGCCGCAAAAAGCTAAGCTGAAAGGGATCTTTAGGGTCCAAAGGGCGTCTATTTATGAAACTTGAAAATAAATTCACTAAGGGTATATACATATTATTAACAATTCTTACAAATGGGAGGCTAAAATGCGGAGGTTATTTACTTCAGGGATTTTTGTAGTGTTTTGTTTCTTAACTGTAGTCATTCTGGCACAGGTGCCTCAGCTGCTGAACTATCAGGGGCGGCTGACCGATGATAAGGGAATACCGATTATTACCACTATCACGGTGAGGTTCAGCCTCTATGAGGGAGGGGATGCCGCCACCCCGAGCAGCGGCACCCTGGTCTACCGGGAGGAGGCTTCGGTCACCCCGGATGACAACGGGGTGTTCAACCACCTCATCGGCTCGGGGACGGTCATTTTCGGCGCGTTGGATTCCACCGTGTTTCAGACCGCCAGCCCGGTCTTTCTGGAGACAGCCATTGACCCTGCCGGTGCCAATGAGACCCTGCTTCCCCGTAAGCAGATAGTCACTGTGGGTTACAGCTTCAAATCAGAGCTGGCAGACGATGCCGATACCGTGGATGGTCAGGATGCATCAGCATTCGCTCCAGTAGTGCATAACCATGACCCGGATTATGTCAACGAGGAACAGGCTGATTCCGTCACCAGCTCCATGATAGCGGATGGCACCATTGTGGATGCTGATATTAATGCATCAGCAAACATCGCTGGCTCCAAGATCAACCCCACTGGACTGGATGCCGACCTGCTGGATGGTGAGCATGCCTCAGCTTTCGCCCCGGTGGTGCACAATCACGACCCGGATTATGTCAACGAGCAACAGGCTGATTCCGTCACCAGCGCCATGATAGTGGATGGGACCATTGTGGATGCTGATATTAATGCATCAGCAAACATCGCTGGCTCCAAGATCGACCCCACTGGACTGGATGCCGACCTGCTGGATGGGCTGCATTCCGCATCTTTTGTGCATACCGGAGGGGGTGTTATGACCGGCCCCCTTCATATTTCCACTTCAGATCCACTCACATTATATGCCGAAAATTCTCACGGCGAGGGTTTTGCCGTTTGGGGGAAAGCCACTCACTCCAGCGGCGCCACTTTTGGTGTCCGCGGTCAAAACTCTAGCCCCCTCGGCTATGGTGTTTATGGGTTCGCCACTGCCGTCAGTGGCGTCAATTATGGTGTATATGGGATAACCTATAGCACCAGCGGCTATGCGGGCTATTTTAAAGGCAGGGTTCATGTAACCGGAAACTTAACCGTTGATGGTGCTAAGACCTGCGTGCAGCCGATAGATAACGGGAAGAAGGTGCTGCTTTATGCCATGGAGAGCCCGGAGATATGGTTCGAGGACTTCGGCAGCGCACAACTGGTCAACGGGCAAGCAGTGGTGCAGTTAGAGAGTGTCTTTACCCAGGCGGCGAATACCGGCATCAGTTACTTCGTTTTCCTCACTCCCATCGGAGAGTGGAAGGGATTATATATCTCCCGGCAGGATAAAGACTCCTTTGAGGTGCGGGAGCAGGGGGGCGGCACCTCCAGCATCAACTTCTACTACCGCATTGTCGCCAAGCGCAGGGGGTATGAGGAGGTGAGGTTTGAGGAGTTCACCGAGCCTGAACAGCCACCCGAGGAAGCCCAGCTCCCCGTAGCGCCAAAAGAAACCAAGCTTAAGCAGCCCCAGCGCCCATAAGCTTAAAATTCCTGCTGCTTAATAATAAATAAGAAGGTCAGAAATTACTGTTTTTTCAATGGATTAGGAGATACAAAATCCATTTATTAATATAGAGCTTAGCTGTCAGGCTTACATTTTTGAGTTTCTGTTATTTTTGCTTGACAATTATGTAATAATTAGTTAAACTTTTTATTGACTGAGAGATGATATGTTGCTTGAGGAGGTAGTCTAACGGAAACTCTTCAAACAGAACCGCTTTTTTATCCTTCTTAATCTTGTACCAAGCTCTTCGTCCCGGTGGATGTCCAGTCGCCTCAATAAGCTGGGAAGCTTTAGGGTCCAAAGGGCGTCTATTTATGAAACCTGAAAATAGATTCACTAAGGGTATACATATATTATTAACCATTCTTACAAATGGGAGGCAACCATGAGGAGGTCATTAACTTCTGGGATTTTTGTAGTGTTTTGTTTTTTAACGGTAACCATTCTGGCACAGGTGCCGCAGCTGCTTAACTATCAGGGGCGGCTGACCGATGATAAGGGAATACCGATTATTACCCCTACCACGCTGAGATTCAGCCTCTATCAGGGAGGGGATGCCGCCACCGCGGGCAGCGGCACCCTTTGCTACCAGGAGGATGCCTCGGTCACTCCGGATGACAACGGGGTGTTCAGCCACCTCATCGGCTCGGGGATGGTCATCTTCGGAGCGCTGGATGCCACCGTCTTTCAGACCGCCGACCCGGTTTATCTGGAGATAACCATTGACCCTGCCGGTGCCAATGAGACCCTGCTGCCCCGCAAGCAGATAGTCACCGTGGGTTACAGCTTCAAATCGGAGCTGGCAGACGATGCCGACACTGTGGATGGTCAGGATGCCTCGGCTTTTGCCCCGGTGTTGCACAATCACGACCCGGATTATGTCAACGAGGGACAGGCTAATTCCGTCACCAGCGGAATGATAGTGGATGGGACCATTGTTGACGCTGATATTAACGCATCAGCAAATATCGCTGGCTCCAAGATCGACCCCACTGGTTTAGATGCCGACCTGCTGGATGGGAAGGACTCCTTAGAATTTGTGCATACGGCAGGGGATGATATGACCGGCACCCTTAATGTGAATACTACCACTCAATACGCTTTATATGGCAAAACTTCTCACACAAGCGGTCAGGGCGTTTATGGGTGGGCCACTCGCGCCTACGGCACCAATTATGGGGTATATGGTAGAAGCGATAGCAGCGAAGGTAGGGGCGTTTATGGGGAGGCCGCTGCCACCGAGGGCGTTACTCATGGGGTAATTGGTCTAAGCAAGAGCACCAGCGGCTCAGGCGTTTATGGGTTTGCCGAGGCTACCAGCGGCAGCACTATGGGTGT
>JAOUOQ010000134.1 GCA_029880275.1 Candidatus Aminicenantota bacterium
TTATCTGGTGTTCAGCGCCCATAAGGTGATGCCACCTCCGATGGAGGCATTGGTGTCGGATGGGGAGCTCAGGATTGACGGATTTCTCTGCCCGGGACATGTGAGCACGATTATAGGATGGGGGGCGTACCGTTTCCTGTCCCAGCAATACCATATCCCGTGCGTGGTAGCGGGCTTTGAGCCTCTTGATGTGCTGGAGGGAATAGGGATGCTCCTCCGTCAGATACGCCATGGTGAGCCTCGGGTAGAGAATCAATACCGACGGGCAGTGAGAGAGGAGGGAAACCCGAAGGCTTTAGCCCTGATGGAGAAGGTTTTTGAAACATCTGACTCCGAATGGCGAGGCCTGGGGATAATCCCCGGCAGCGGTCTTACCATCAGGGACAGCTACAGGCACTACGATGCCGAAGCGAACATCGAAGTTGAGGTGGAGCCAGCCAGCTCGCATCCCGGATGCGTCTGCGGCAGCGTGCTTAAGGGGGTGAAAACTCCCTTTGACTGCTCCCTTTTCCGCAGGGTGTGCACCCCCGAAAACCCCCTCGGTGCCTGTATGGTATCCTCGGAGGGGACATGCTCTATTTATTACAAATACTCCGACCGGGCTTAACATTATGGGAAATAATGAAATGGAACCTGAAAGGATACTTTTAGCCCACGGAAGCGGGGGTAAGCTCTCCTACGACCTGATAAGGGAGCTGTTCCTTCCTCCGCTCCACAATCCCATTCTGGCTACTTTAGCTGATGCGGCAATTTTCTCCCGCCAGGGAATGCGTCTGGCTATTACCACCGATTCCTATGTGGTGGACCCCATCTTTTTCCCAGGAGGCGATATAGGGAAATTAGCTATCTACGGCACCGTAAATGACTTGGCTATGGGAGGGGCGAAGCCGCTGTATTTAAGCATCGGCTTCATATTAGAGGAGGGGTTCCCGTTGGAGGAGCTCAGGGTGGTGGTCAACTCCATAAAGGAGGCAGCGCAGCAGTGTGGGGTGGACATCATTGCCGGAGATACCAAGGTGGTCCCCCGGGGGAAGGGGGATAAGGTCTTTATCAACACCACCGGACTGGGAGCGGTGAGTGAGGGGGTGGAACTCTCGGTGGACAGGATTTGCGTGGGGGATAAGATTATTATCAACGGCTTCATAGGGGAGCACGGAATAGCGGTGATGACCCAGCGTGAGGGATTGGAGTTTGATACCCCGATTAAGAGCGATGCCGCTCCCCTGTGGGGATTGGTCTCCCAGATGCTGGGAGCAAGCCAGGGACTTCACCTGCTGCGCGACCCCACCCGCGGAGGGGTGGCTACTGTGTTAAACGAGGTGGTCGGCGGTAATGACTTTGGCATCCGCCTGGAGGAGGAAGCCCTACCCATAGGGGAGGAGGTGGCGGTAGCGTGTGAGATTCTGGGATTGGACCCCCTCTATGTAGCCAACGAGGGCAAGCTAATCGCCTTCTGCCAGCCTGATGAGGTGGAGCCCATTCTGAAGGCAATGAAGCGCCATCCCTACGGGCGGGAGACTAAGGTCATCGGAGAGGTGGTCGCCGCTCCCCCCGGCAAGGTAATCATGAAGACCAGAGTCGGCGGGACGCGCCTCTTAGATATGCTCACCGGGGAGCAGCTGCCGAGGATATGCTAAAAGAGATGGTATTTATCAATTAGGCTGAGCTTTCGAAAGGATAGGGGATGGAAAATAGATATGTAGATATCGACATCCGAGTAAGGTATGAGGAGACTGACAAGTTCGGCGTGGTCTACTATGCGAACTATTTTGTCTATTTTGAGGTGGGGCGCGCTGAATACTGCCGTCAGCGGGGTATGCCCTACGACCGGATGGAGAAAGAGGGCTACTTCCTGCTGGTGGCGGAAGCCAACTGCCGCTATAAAGCTCCCCTTCGTTACGATGAGGAGGTCACCGTTCGCACCTGGGTGAGAAAGCTGACCGGAAAGGCGGTGGTTTTCGCTTACCAGATTTTCACCAAGGGTGAGGGGAAATTAGCTGCCGAGGGGGAGACCATCCATATAGTCACCGACTCCACAGGAGTCACTAGCAACTTACCTGAGAAATATCGTAGCTGTTTACGCTGATTCTATCTGCGGATGGGATTGAGGGGGAAATTTATTTTAGGAAGGTTGTCAGAATAACAGAAGGGCGGAAATCCCTATTACCTTAGGCTCACCTGATAGTCCCTATCTCTGAAATTGGCCAGTAGATAAATATAACTTTACCCAAAATATACCTTTGAGGCACCAGCCCAAAATAGCGGCTATCGTTGCTTATCTCCCGGTTGTCGCCCATAAGATAGTAGTGGGCAGGCTTAACATTGACGGGCTTGAAATCCCGGTTATCCCGATAGGAAGGCTGCAGATAGGGTTCGGATAGCCGGCGCCCATCAATATATACATACCCGTCGCGTATTTCTATCATCTCACCAGGAAGCCCTATCACCCTCTTCACATAGGTTCGGGAAGGGTTGAAGGGATACCAGAAGACCACCACATCTCCCCTTTTAAGCTCCCCGAAGCGGGCGACCAATTTGTTGGCCATAATTCGCTCATTGCTTTTCAGGTTGGGTAACATGCTGCTACCGTCGACCTTGAAGGGCTGGGCGATAAAAGTCACTACCAGAAGGCAGACCATTCCCGCAATAATAAGCTCCCTTACCCACATCTTTATATGCTTCCACAGTCGCGAGTTGGAAGGTCGCTGTTTTGCGGGGGTTTCAGAGGTTAGTGGCACCTGATGAGGTCCTTTCTCTTGGTTCATCGCTTACGCTCCTCTCTTCTGAGTGAGAAATGAGCTGCCTTTCACATGATGAATAGTTTAAAGATGTTACCATACCTCAGTGAGAATAGCAACACCGTTTTGCTATTTTTATTATTAGGATGCCCAGGTGAAGAGGTTCATTTTTTTGAATCAATGAGGTAGAGGAGGGGATTTACCGGATTATTGCCCACCCTTATTTCAAAATGGAGATGGGCACCCGAAGCCCTGCCGCTGGACCCTACATTAGCTATTGGCTCCCCCTGGTGAACCCTTTGATTGGTTTTTACCAGATTAGAGGCATTGTGGGCATAGAGGGTGACTATGTCGTCTTCGTGCTCAATCATTATCATATTGCCGTACCCGCTGAATCCCTTGCCGCTATAGATGACCACTCCATCTCTGGCAGCTACCACCTTTTGACCCCGGGGTGCACCTATATCTATTCCGGTATGTGACTCTCCCTTTCGGTTCCCGTAGGAGGAAGTGACGCTTCCCTTAACCGGCCAGATGAAGCGCGCGGTTAAAGTAATGGGGGGGCGATAAGGCTCGATTTCCAGCACACGGGTGGCTCCGGGGATAAAGAGTCTCTGCCCGGTCTTGATGAGGGTGGGGTCCTCAATTCTGTTGACCTCTGCCAGCTGCTCCAGGTCCACCCCGTAAGCCCGGGCTATACGCCACAGGGTCAGTCCCCGGGTGACGATGTGATAGACCCCGGCGGCTGCAGGTCCCCTCGGTCTGGCGGGGTGAGCACAGCTATAGATGGCTATTGAGAGGGCTATCAGGAGATAGGGGAGGGCTTTATTCCCCTGCGCTGTATTGTTTTGTTTTTCTTCCCAGCGAGAGCCCCTCATAGCTCAAGCTCCTCCGCCCTTATCTCTTTCAGAGCTGCTTTGGTGAGTGCGGCTCGGTAGTGAAGCCCTTTTATCCCTGAAGAGAGGAGAGCCTGGTGCAGGGTGGTCTGCAGTTCCTCTAATTCTGCCAGCCTCACTCCTGCAATTTCCTTGGAGTCAATGGGACGCAGCTCCCCTCCAATACTTCGGGCGAGAAACACATGCGAGATCCACTCTACTTCCTCCCCCTGATAGGTGAGGTGCGCCAGAACCCTGAGGATGTATCTCACCAGCTTAATCCGCAGCCCAGTCTCCTCGTACGCTTCTCGTTTGGCTCCTGCCTCAAAGGTTTCCCCCTTATGGATGCCGCCGCTGGGGATGCGGTAAGTACTGGGAGGATAATTGTGTTTGCGGTTCACCACGATTCTGCCGTCTTTGACGATGACGAGGGTGACATCGTGGTACCTCGATTGCCGAAGGCTATTCTTCACAAGCTGATAGCCTCTCTCGTCGAACTCCTCGGTCAGACTTATAACCCGGGGTACGCCATATTTGGCTTCCAGTTCCTCAATTATCGCTGGGGTGATATACATGGGTTTATTATAGTATTAAAAAGTACCATTAGCAAATGCAGTCTCTCCCCGTTAGCAGTAGGGGGGAGCAGTGTACGGCATAAGAGAGATGTGGTATTGATGGGCACATCTTCGCCCCTACCCCCCTTTATTTTAAATGGACAGAGATATAAAGAGAATGAAAGCATCATTTTTCATCGGGCACGATTTTCAGATAGAGCTTTCGGTGGCGGGGTCCGTCAAACTCGCAGAAGAAGATTCCCTGCCAGGTTCCCAGCAGGATTTTTCCTCCTTCAATAATTACGGTCGCCGAAGACCCTATGATGCTTGCCTTAATGTGAGCAGCGGCATTCCCCTCGGTGTGTCTGTATCTACCGTCAAAGGGGATTAGGGTGTTTAGCTGGCTGTAGATATCATAGCAGACGCTGGGGTCGGCGTTCTCGTTGATGGTGATACCGGCTGTGGTATGAGGGACATAGATGTGGCATATACCCTGGGTGACTTTATGTTTCTCCAGCGTCCTTTGAACCTGAGGTGTCACATCTATGAACTCAACCCGGTTTTTGCTGGATACGGGAAGTTCGATAAGCATTAGCGTTCCTCCTTCATCTTATATGCTTATATTGTGTACAATTAACTGTTAGTCACTATGGGGACTATGATATTATCCCTTAGCTCTTTTATATCATAAAATAATTTTGCTTGAAATGGGATAGTTTTTCTGATATTTCTATTATGCTTTAAGTTGAGGTGTGCTATGAATGCTTTACTTTTGGCTACCATCTGTATTATTGCCTTCCTTATTTCCTATTGGCTGTATGCTCGTTTTCTGAGCGAAAGGATTTTGTGCCTGGATAAGGACTGTGCCACCCCCGCCCACACTCTGAGGGATGGGGTAGATTATGTGCCCAGCCGGAAGGTCGTGCTTTTCGGGCATCATTTCGCCTCCATAGCCGGGCTGGGTCCCATTCTGGGACCGGCTATTGCGGTCATCTGGGGATGGCTTCCGGCGATTCTGTGGGTGGTCTTTGGCTCCATCTTTCTGGGGGCGGTTCATGACTTCTCCACCATGTATGTCTCCATAAAGCGAAAGGGGAGGTCGATCGGCGACATTGCAGAGGAGTTGATAGGAAATCGGGGCAGGCTTCTTTTTATGATTATCATTTTCTTTTTACTGGCTCTGGCAATGGGAGCTTTCGCCACCATAATCGCCACCCTTTTTACCCGTGGCGGAGGCGGCGAGCGAATGTACCCCGAGGCTGTTATACCGGTGGTCTCTTTGATGCTGATTGCGGTTTTCATCGGCTATCTGGTCTATCGAAGAAAGGCCA
>JAOUOQ010000135.1 GCA_029880275.1 Candidatus Aminicenantota bacterium
GGCAAGATGAGAGACGAGCTGGTAAGGCTCAGCATCCAGGAGCTGGAAAAGAAGATAGAAAAGCTTCAAATGGCTGAAGAATCCTCTTAATTGTGAATATGACATTGGGGAAGCAGGAGTAGTTAAAAACCACACTCCCTTGCCATTTTATTACCTTGACAAATTGTATAAAGAAAGGATAATATTTTAATAATAGGAGCTTTTGGTCAGGAAGTATATATTTGCAATAGAAGAAGGGAGAGGCTTATGGTCAAATGGTGGGATGAGAAAGGTGAGGGAGCGCTGAAGTTCATTATAGTCCTTATTATTATAGGGCTTGCCTTCTACCTACTGGCTAAGTTCTTTCCCACCTTCTGGAAGCCGTATGAATTTAAATCAACCCTCAAGCAAGAAGCGATGAGCGCCTCCAGCCGATCCGGTTACGAAAAGGAGCTTCAAAAGCGATTGATTGAGAAAGCCCAGGAGCTGGGGCTCAAAATTGACCCCTCCAATCTCACCATAGAAATAATGAACCAGAGAATTAGAATCGTAGCTGATTACTATATGGAAGTACAAACTCTCTTTGGTACATTCAATCGGCACTTCGTGCAGAAGGTGGAAAATCCTATATACCAATAGCTCCTGCCCTACCCCATCAGGAGAGGCTCCCGGTCTATTTTAAGAAAAAGGAGTTGTTCTGTTTGAAATATCCCCTACTTTTCCATCTTCTGCCTGACAGAGTCGAGCACCTGGCTCCTTAGCGTCATCCCATCCTGGGAGATTGATTTGATTTTAGCCTCCATTTCCTCGACGAAAGCGCTATCTTTGAGCGAAGGGAGGTTTATCCTCACATTCATGATAGCCCCTTCCAATCCCGCCCAGCAGGCAAGACAGCCTACCCCCAGGTCACTTATGGCATTAGGATTCCCCTCCTCAACCACCTCCTGGCAGCTTTGCAGCAGCGAGAGACAGAGCTCGGCAGTCTGATAGGGGACCTCGGTGGCTTCTTTAAAGGCTTGCTGAAGAGCATCCTTCCGCCGCTGTATCTCCTGGTCGGTTGTTTTGGGCATCCGAAAGACTTGCATCACCCCATTAAAGGCTTCGGTGTCGCGGTCGCACAGTCTGCTGAGCTGAGAGCTGGTAGCCTCAGCGTTCCCTTTAACCTTCTGGAACTTTCCCTCTACCTCCTTGAACTTCTCCCTCCCCAGAGTGAGGTTACAGAACTTGATAATGAGCGAGGCTCCTGTCGCTCCCATAAGGGCGGCAATGCTGCCCCCGCCCGGGGTGGGATCGTCGGAGCCTGCCTTCTCCCATAGCTCTTTTACGCTTAAATCGGCTAACATAAGATACTCCTTTAAGTTATGATTTTAATACCTCTTAAGAGATACAAACGGCGAGAAAAACTTCAGGGAAACGAACTCTGGTTTACTATTCTCTCTTCTCTTACCACAATCTTTCCATTTTTCACCACTGTATGGACATGATTTATGCCCCAGTGGTAGATAAGGTGCAGGTAGTTAGGTATGGAGCAGATAATGAAGTCGGCTTTCTTGCCCACCTCAATACTGCCAACCGACTCATGAAGCTCCACGGCATAGGCGCTGTTGATGGTAGCCGCATTGATAGCCTCCTCCGGGAATAAGCCCATCTCCAGACAGGCTAAAGCGATGGTGAGGGGCATTGATTCGTTCATCGCCGTTCCGGGATTGTAATCGGTGGCCAAGGCGACCGGAACACCGGCTTCTATCATTCTCCTCGCTGGAGCGTATCTTTTCAGTCGCAGGAAGAAATTGGAGCCAGGCAGCATCACCGCCGCCACACCCTTCTCCGCCAATAGCTCGATTCCTCTGTCGGAGATGTAGTCCAGATGGTCGGCAGATGTCGCCCCCAGCTCAGCAGCTAACTCGGCGCCCCCCGAAGATGTGAGCTGGTCAGCGTGGAGCTTGAGCATAAAGCCGAGCCGAGCTGCCGATTCCAGTATGGCTCTGCTTTGCTCTACGGAGAAAGCCCCCTCCTCGCAAAATACATCACAGAACTCCGCCAGCCCCTCCTCCCGTACCCTGGGAAGAAGCCTGGAGATGAGCAAATCGACATACTCCTCTTTTTGTGAGAGATATTCGGGGGGAAAGGTATGAGCACCCAGAAAGGTGTTGATAATATCAACAGGATGGCTTTGATGAAGCTCCCTGCCGATGCGGAGAAGCTTCAGTTCATCATCAACGGTCAGTCCGTAGCCACTTTTCGCCTCGCAGGTGGTAGTCCCCAGGCAAAGCATGTGGTCCAATCTCCTTCGAGCATCTCGGAGCAGCTCCTGATAGCTGGCAGCTCTGGTGGCTCTCACGGTAGATAAAATCCCTCCCCCCGAGCGGGCAATCTCTTGGTAGCTCATTCCCCGCAGCCTCTGGATAAACTCCCCCTCGCGGCTTCCCCCGAATACAAGATGCGTGTGGCAATCCACCAGACCGGGCAAAACCACTGCTTCCGAGGCATCTATCATCTGGCAGCCCTCTTCTGGTGAGACTTTCTCTCTGAAACCCTTCTCATCCCCCACATAGGTTATCTTACCCCTGTAGGAGGCAACCCATCCTTGAGTTAACGGCCCGATGTCCATCATCTGCTCTCTGAGCTTAGGAGCTTTGCCGCGGCAGGTTATCAACTGGCGGGCATTTTTTATTACCAGGTCGGCTTTTATCACTCTTGCCTTCTCCCTTTTTTCTGTTTTTCCCCGGTCACTAAAGCCAGGGGGATAGCTTCTCCAATATGGTTTTTTCGTCTATCCCTTTAATTTCCAATACTTTCCTCTTTTGTTTCTCTCCCATCCGCAGGCAAATGGATGAGCGGTCGATACCCAGTTTCTTGACCAGAAATGTGATGAGCTCCCGATTGGCAGCTCCGCCGACAGGCGGGGCAGTGAGCTTTATCTTCAGTCGTCCCTCAATCACCCCCACTATCTCATTCTTGCTCGAGCGAGGCACCACAAGCACAGATAGGCTGATACCCTCCCTTGTTTTGATGAGCTTCAGCATAGCATTAACGGTTTTGATTAATCTATGGCTGTTAGAAAAGACTACGAGCCAGTCTCAACAGGCTGCTCACCAGAAGAATGCGGAGGATAAAAAGAGCCAGGAGCACTATCAGAGGGGATAGGTCCATCCCGCGGTATATAACCGGAAGTCGGCTTCTTATGGGTCGCAATACCGGCTCTGTCAGGCGATAGATCCACCTTACCAGAGGATGATAGTAATAAGGGGTTATCCAGGAGATAACAGCTCGAGCGATGATAATCCAGATATAGAGAATTATCACCAAATTCAGAAGAAAGGCTATGGTCTCAATGAAACCAGCCAGAAGGGACATATCTTATTCCTCCCGAGGTCCGAAAACAGCTGTTCCCACCCTGACCATCGTCGCCCCTTCCTCGATGGCAACCTCAAAATCGTGACTCATACCCATGGAGAGTTCTTTCAACTCTGCCGGGACTACCCCTTTGCGGTTAAGCTGGTCAACAAGCTGACGCAGGCGCTGGAAATAAGGGCGCACATCCTCCGGATTGGAGAAAAAGGGAGGCATAATCATGAGACCCTTGATGGTGAGGTTTTCCATCTCCCTTACTCTTTTCACCAGCTCCTCCAGCTCACCTTCGGCGGTGCCAAATTTAGCCTCCTCTCCCGCCAGGTCTACCTGGATGAGCACCTCCATCCGTTTGGATAGAGCGGCGAGGTGTCGGTTGAGCTTCTCGGCAATGGAGAGCCGGTCGATAGAATGAATCGTATCGAAAAGCTCGGCTGCTCGCTTAGCCTTGTTCGACTGAAGATGCCCCACCATATGCCAGGAGACCTCGGCTTCTATGTGAGGTATCTTCTGATGGGCTTCCTGAACTTTGTTCTCACCCAGAATGGTTATACCGGCGGCTATGGCTGCTCTGATATGCTCCAGCCCGAAGGATTTGGAGACGGCAACTAGCTTTATCTCATCGGGGTCTCTGCCTGCTCTTAGAGCCGCCTGGGCTATGCGCTCCTTTACCCGATGGATATTCCCTCTGATTTCCTCAGATAATCTCTCCATACTGTCTAATTATGTGTAAAAAGGGTAGTTTCACTTATTTAGTAAAAAGGTAAAATCTCCCTTATGCAATAGAAACAAAGAAATTGTAAAATAAAATCATCGTTTCGTCAATTCATTTCCCTGAAAATGAGACCACAGCATACGATTAAAAATAGGAGGGGCCCCCTTGGCCTTAAAGCCAAGGGGGCATGTTTTTAGGAGAGATTATGCCGTGAAGTGCTGCAATCACTGGACGCATGGCTACCATCACGGCAACCCTCTTTAGAAGAGCTTTTGGTAGGAGAGGCTTTTACATCTTTATTATGATTCTTATTCTTCTTTGGACCATAATCGGTCACATACCACCCCGACCCTTTGAACTGCAGAACCGGGGCATGGAGAACTTTCTCGACTTCCCCTTTACATTTGGGGCAATATCGTAATGGTTTGTCTGAAAATTTTTGGATCACCTCGAATCGCTTACCACACTTAAGGCACTGATAATCATACAACGGCATTTTTTACACCTACCTTTTCGATAAGGAAAGTTTTATATAATACCATATTACTTCCCATTGTCAAGAGGGAAAATCATAAATGGTGGGGTATAGGAAAAGGAATTATGATATATTTTTATCTATTTCATCAAATGAAGATAAATAATCTATTTATTTTTAGCGCCCATTTTTGGCTCTTAGCGCACCTTTAGAATCTGACAAATACTTATTCATATTGAGGGAACAGATTAATAAAGGATTGTTAACAATTACCTCTCCTAAAAAAGGAGGGAAGGGGGCTATTTCGGCTCTCCCTTCCCCCTCCGTCTGTTAAGAGAAGCAGATTTATTTCAGCTTCTTCCCCCTCAGGGTTTTTCTCTATCAGTGGGAGAGGCAGCCGGAGACATAGACCTCCCCGTTGGGATTGGTATCCCCGAAGGCTCTGAAGTACGACCAGACCTTTTTTCCAGTGTATTCAAACAGCTGCACCCAGGATTTCCCCCCATAACCATGACCGCAGAGGATTTCATCTATCATGTCGTTGAACGTCCCAACCTTTACCGCGCCGAGGTGCACCGAGCCGTTGGGGTTGTCCGCACTACCAAAAGCCTTGAACGAGCGTATGAGGGTACCGTCTTGCTCGAAGATCTTCACCGTATTGGTCCCCCCCTGACCGGTGGCCACCGCTATCTCCTTATCAGCGATGATGTCGTCAAAATTGCCGGCAGCCAGGTGGATGGAACCCTGGGTGTTCTCGCTGCCAAAGGCATAGAAGGAGCTCAAGAAGGTGCCCGTTCTGTCAAAGATTTTCACCAGGGAGTTCCCCCCGATGCCGGTGCCGGTGATTATCTCATCTTCACCATCCCCATCAAAATCAGCCGCCGCCAGATAGACCTCACCCTGGGTATTGGCCGCTCCATAGGCCTTGAAGCTCGTCAGCATCGTACCATTGGTCTTGAAGACCTT
>JAOUOQ010000136.1 GCA_029880275.1 Candidatus Aminicenantota bacterium
GATTATTAAATGGCGGGATATGTTTAGTGAGTAGGTTTACCTTTTTCCCCAGAGGAGCTTATCCCTGAGTACGGCGAAGTAGTTTTTTCGGGGAGACTGGATGAGGTAGATCTTATTTTTGCCCCTCTTAATTACTACCCGGTCTTCCGGCTGCAAGGCGAAACCGACCTGTCCATCCAGGGTGAGGAAGACATCCTCATTTTTGGTCTTCAAAATTATCTCCACCTCCGCATTATCAGGTATTACTATGGCGCGATTGGAGAGACTGTGAGGGCAAATAGGAGTCAGCACCAGGGCATTCATATTAGGGAAGATTATCGGTCCCCCGGCGGCTAAGTTGTAAGCGGTGGAGCCGGTAGGGGTGGAGATAATCAAGCCATCAGCCTTGAAAAGTGCCACAAATTGCCTATCAACGAGAACCTCAAGGTCGATGATGCGGGCTAAGGCGCTCTTGTTAATTACCACATCGTTCAACACGGCGTGCCTGGCTATCCTTTTTCCCGCCCGGTAAAGGGTAGACGACAGGGTGATGCGAGGGTCAAGGGAATAGTCTTTCTTAAAGATTCTATTCAAGGTGGGATAGAGCTCAGAAAGGCTGACTTCGGTGAGAAATCCAAGCCCTCCAAGGTTCACTCCCAGCAGGGGAATCTTCTTCTCCTTAATAAGCCGGGCAATGCTTAGAAGAGTCCCATCTCCTCCCAGCACTATGATCATGTCAACCTGCCCGGGGAGCTCTTCGTCGGTGGTCTGGGAGACCGAGGCACCAAAGAGTTGGGCAGTTTTGGGATTAAGTATGGCTTCAACATCCTGAGAGGAGAGCCAGTCGATCAGGTCTTGGACCATAGCTTTTACCCCTTCCTTATGGGGTTTAGCTACAATTCCTACCTTCTTTATTTCTTTTTGTTGGTCGTCCATGGGAAAAAGCTTTCAGGAATCCGTTTCAGAAGAAAAGGGGCAATTGGTGAGATAGATGAAGAATTCCTTATTTCCTTCCTGTCCTAGAATGGGTGATTCTATTATCCCGTTAACGAACAGGTTCTGCCCACGGGCAAAGGCAGCTATCTCCTCAATGACTCTTTGGTGCTTCTGCGGGTCCTTGACTACCCCCTTTTTGCCTACTTCCCCTTTGCCCACCTCAAATTGGGGTTTTATAAGACAGAGCATCTCCCCTGGTTGGTTGAGCAGAGAGAGAACTGCCGGGATAACTTTCTTTAAGGAAATGAAGGAGACATCTATGGTTACCAAGTCGACCTTTTCGGGAAGTGTGTCCTCTTTAATATAGCGTACATTTTGACGCTCTATGGGAACCACTCGCTGATCGGTGCGGAGCTTCCAGGCCAGTTGCCCGTAGCCGACATCCAGGGCATAGACCCGCCTCGCTCCTCGCTGAAGCAAGCAGTCGGTGAAACCCCCGGTGGATGCTCCCACATCAAGGGCGATTTTCCCTTCAACTTTTATAGAAAACCTTTTTAGGGCTTCCTCCAGCTTCTCACCACCGCGGCTGACAAAAGGCGAGACTTTACCCTTGATGGTTATATCCGAAGCTTCGTCTATCATAGCCGAGGGTTTGTCAATCCGCCTGCTGTTGACGAGCACGCTTCCCGCCATAATCAGCGCCCGGGCTTTCTCCCTGCTTTGTACCAGCTCCTTTTTCACCATCAATCGGTCCAATCTCTCCTTCGTCTTGGCTTCCATTAATTGGCTACTTTCTTCACCTTCAGCTGTTCTGCCAGAAGCTTTTTTATTTGCAGGTATATACTATTCTCATCCAAACCATATTTGCTCAATAAAAGGGTAGTATCCCCATGGGGGACGATTTCATCGGGAATACCGATGCGGTGAACCATCACTCTGTTTAATCCCTTTTCCTCCAGAAGCTCCAGCACCGCGCTGCCAAAACCACCCTTCAAAGAGTTTTCCTCCACGGTGACCAACCGGGGAATGCTCGAGGCTAATCTCACGATGAGCTCCTCATCCAGCGGTTTGACAAATCGAGCATTGACCACAGTAGCCTCAATTCCATCCTCTGACAGTCTCTCTGCCGCCTGCACTGAGGGGTGAACCATCCTTCCGATAGCCAGAATGGCCACATCTTCTCCCTCCCTCAGCACCTCTGCTTTGCCGATGGGAAGGGTTTTAAGATTTCTGTCCAGCTTGACTCCAAGGCCTTTGGCTCGGGGATATCGCACCGCTACCGGGTGAGGCGTCTCAATAGCGGTTTTGAGCATGTGGCGGAGTTCGTTTTCGTCTTTGGGAGCCATAATAATAATATGAGGCATTGAGCGGAGGTAAGATAGGTCATAGAGCCCGTGGTGGGTGGGACCATCGGCGCCGACAACTCCCGCTCGATCTAAGGCAATGCTTATAGGGAGGTCCATAAGGCAGACATCATGCAATAGCTGATCGTAAGCTCTCTGGAGGAAAGTCGAATAGATGGCGGCCACGGGTTTTAAGCCCTGGGTGGCTAAGCCTGCGCAAAAGGTGATGCCGTGCTGCTCGGCAATTCCGACATCAAATAAGCGGCTGGGAAATTCCTTTGCAAAGGCACTAAGCCCGGTGCCCTCCGGCATGGCAGCGGTTATGCAAACAATCTTTTCATCCTTGCGTGCTAACTCTATCATAGTATCGGCAAACACCGAGGTGTAAGAAGGAGGTGAGCCCTCCTTCTCAATAAACTCACCGTTGTCGATATCGAAGGGGGGAGAGCCGTGAAAGAGAGTGGGGTTGGCTTCTGCCGGACGATAGCCCTTTCCTTTTCTGGTCACTACATGAATCAAGCAGGGGTACTCCATTTGCTCAGCTTGCTCAAAGGTGCGGATCAGAGCGGCTATATTATGTCCCCGCACTGGACCGATGTAACGGAAGCCAAGCTCCTCAAAGAGCATTCCCGGGACGAACACCCTCCTGATAGATTCCTCGAGAGTTCTGGCGAACCTTATCATCTGCGAGCCAATACCAGGTATAGCGGTCAAAATGGTCTCCACATCCCGCTTCAAGCGGTTGTATGCCTGCCCCTGAATGATCTGGCTAAGGTAACCGGAGATCGCTCCTACCGGGGGGGAAATGGACATCTCATTATCGTTGAGGATGACCATCAGCTTCCGTTTCAGGTATCCCGCCTGGTTAAGACCCTCAAAAGCCAGCCCTGCGGTTAAAGCCCCATCCCCTATGACCGCCACCACATTATAGTCATCATGGTTGTGATCTCTGGCGACCGCCATCCCCAGAGCGGCAGATATAGAGGTACTGCTGTGCCCGGTGTTGAAGTGGTCGTATTCGCTCTCTTCACGCCGGGGAAATCCGCTGATTCCTCCATACCTGCGAAGGGTGTGAAAATCATCCCTCCTACCAGTGATAATCTTATGAGTGTAGGTTTGATGCCCGACATCCCAGATAACCTTATCACGGGAGAAATCAAAGACATAGTGAAGGGCGATGGTGAGCTCCACCACTCCTAAATTGGAAGCCAAATGTCCTCCCTTTTTAGAGACTACCCTGATAATCAAATCTCTGACCTCCTTGGCTAACTGGGTAAGCTGCTTCGGTGAGAGCCTTCTGAGGTCAGCAGGGGAATTAATACTTGAAAGGAGCTTATCCATAACTCTAATATCTCCTTTCTCCCTTAATAAGACATCTTTTCTTTATCATTTCACGCTCCGGAGAGAATTCCCGGAACCTGGTCTCTCCTTTAAAGCCTCCTTTTGGTTATAAAGTGCGCTATCTGGGGCAGCATTCCTCCTTTCCGGGGAAGAAGCTCGGCGGCAGCAACTGCCTCGTGCAGCATCTCCTCCACCAACTCTTTCGACCTTTTCATACCTACTACGGCAGGGTAAGTGGCTTTGCCCCGGACAGCATCCTTTCCGGTGGTCTTTCCGGTTAATTTTTCGTCTCCTTCAACATCAAGGATGTCGTCCACAATCTGGAATGCCAGCCCCGTGCTTCTGCCATATCGGGTGAGATGGAGCATCTCATCGGAAGAGGCATTAGCTAACAGCCCCCCAACACGCACACAGGCGGTGAGCAGGGCTCCGGTTTTAGCCGAATGGATATAGTTGAGAATCTCTACCCCTACCTGCTCCCCTTCGCTCTGGAGGTCGATTACCTGCCCCCCGATCATCCCTCTGGTTCCTACTGCTTGCGATATCTCTCTGATTATTAGTAGCTTACGAGAAGCATCCTCATCTATGGGCGGCATGGCTGCCAGTTGATGGAAGCCCATGGTCAACAGGGCATCGCCGGCTAACAGGGCAATCGCCGGCCCGTAGACTTTGTGAGCGGTGGGTTTGCCCCGTCTGAGCTCGTCATCATCAAGAAAGGGAAGGTCGTCATGTATCAGAGAGTAGTTGTGGATAAGCTCAATGGCGCAGGCAGCCGGCAGCGCTCTCTGCTCGTCCTTCCCGAGGGCTTCGCAGGCGGCAATGGTCAAGATGGGGCGGAGCCTTTTCCCTCCGGAGAAGACGGTGTATCTGATTGCCTGATAAATAATCGGGGGATACTCATCTCCCCCCGGGAGAATCTTCTCCAGGTAGGCATCGACCGCTCTTTTTTTCTGTTTAAGGTAATCTTCTGCTATATCCATCACGGAAAATTGCCCGAATAGAGACTGCTCCATCTCTACTCGGGTGGTATTTCGGTCTCCTCCTCATACTCAAAGGGCTTTTTAATAAATTTACCCTCTGCGTTCTTCTGGAGGATTTCTATTTTCCTTTCGGCTTCCTCAAGTTTATTATTGCAAAAGCGGGAGAGTTTTATCCCCTCTTCAAATAACTTGAGGGATTCCTCCAGACTCAGGTTACCCTTCTCAAGCTTGGTTACAACCTGTTCCAATTCTTCCAGGGCTTTTTCAAACTTTTTTTCTTCCATCATTATAACCTCTTTTAGGTGATAGGACAATCTTTTTCACGCCACAGCTTATCTCGCCCCTCCAGAGCCTTACCGAAAGGTCCTCACCTACGCTGATCTGGGCAGCATCTTTGACAATGCTTCTATCGGCTGCTCGGTGGCAGATGCTATAGCCACGCTCTAAGATGGCTAATGGGCTTAAGCTGTGCAGCTTACCTGCCGCAGTCTCCAGGGAGTGGATAAGCTGGCGTAAATAATGCTCAATAGCGGTGTTCAGGGAGAAGAAAAACGCACTCAGCTTCTCCCCTTTCTCTCTGATATAAGCCAGCAGGTCAATCTGTTCCAGCAAGCGTCGGTTCAGAGCACATTGATTTTTAATGGCTGTAAGCCTGGCAGCGATAGCGCTATTGAGCCTGATAATGGATTCGTCTACCCTTTGAGAGTAGCTGGTAATCATATTGAGGGGCTGGTAGAAGCCCCGATGCCTGGCAAGAAGATTATATCTGGAACGATACGATTCCACTCGATATTTAACCGAATTGATTATCATCCATAGT
>JAOUOQ010000137.1 GCA_029880275.1 Candidatus Aminicenantota bacterium
GGACAGGGGAGCAGCCGAAACGGTCGAGATAGCGCCTCCAAGCGCCTGGGAGTGAAATGCTTTGGTGGTCAGACAGTGACCGGAGGCTCAATTATTATCCGCCAGCGGGGAACCAAATTCAGACCAGGAATCAACACTTCACTGGGAAAAGACTATACTATCTTCGCGCTGACTGATGGAGTGGTTCAGTTCGAGACCAAGGGCAGTGGCAAAAAGTTTGTCCATGTAGTACCGATATAAGACTTGCCTGAAACTACCTTCATCTCGCATATGATAAAAAGGGCGAGGACGAGGCGCCGGAGTTGATGTTTGTTGATCGGCTGAAGATCCTGGTTAAAGCCGGACGCGGAGGCAATGGTTGCTCGAGTTTTCGTAAGGGAAAGCACATTCCCCGGGGGGGACCCGATGGTGGAGATGGAGGCGAAGGGGGCAGTGTTTTTTTTGAAAGCTCATCCGATATTTACAATTTGAACCACCTCCTTTACACTCCTCACCTTTTAGCTAAGAAAGGGGGAGCGGGACAAAAGAACAAGAAACAGGGTAAGAAGGGAGAGGACTTGTTGGTGAAGGTGCCGGTAGGTACCCTTGTTATTGACGAACTCAGCAGTGAGATGATACACGACTTCTTGAGCGCTGAAGATAAGATTCTGGTAGCCAAAGGCGGGAGCGGAGGAAGGGGTAATGCAAAATTTGCCACCTCCACCAGACAGGCTCCTCGTTTTGCCGAAAAGGGGAAGCCGGGGGAAGAGAAGTGGCTTATTTTGGAGTTGAGGCTGGTTATCGATGTGGGGATAATTGGTCTACCCAATGCAGGCAAGAGCACTCTGATATCAAAGCTCACCTCCGCCAGACCCCGAATAGCCGATTACATCTTTACTACGCGCCACCCCACTCTTGGGGTAATAGAGCTGCCCGATTTTCGGCAGTTGATCGTGGCTGATATCCCTGCATTAATCAAGGGCTCCCATGAGGGTGCCGGACTTGGAAATAGGTTCTTACGACATCTGGAGCGTACCAAAATTATCATTTTCCTTCTCGACCTTTCCCGGAATCAGCTAAGGGAGGACCTGGAGACTTTAAGGGGGGAGCTCAGAAGTTTTAACCCCACTTTATTGGAGAAGAATTGTCTTGTAGTGGGGAATAAGTTGGAACTCATTTCCAACAGGGGGCATCTGCAGAGCTTTAACCGCTATTTAAAAGGCGAAGGGCTTGATTTTCTCATTGTATCAGCTCTCAGTGGAGAGGGTCTTCTGCAGCTCGTCGAGCGATTGGCAAAATATTCGGAGTCCGCTTAAAAAAGAAGAGAGGGCTTTGTTTTTTAGAAAAAACCGTGGCTGAACAGAGGGGAAAAGCTGCAAGCCGTTTGATCGGTTTAATGGGGGGCACCTTTGACCCCATTCATTACGGGCATCTCATCACCGCCGAAGAGGTGAGGGAGATTTTTGGGCTGGAAAGGGTCTTCTTCATACCAGCCTATATTCCGCCTCATAAAGACAAGGGGAAGGTGAGCAGCTCCTTGCATCGATACCATATGGTGGTGCTGGCAACCCTGGATAACGAGCACTTCGCTGCCTCCCCTATTGAGTTATTATCCAAAGGTGATTCTTACACCATAGATACCATAGCCAAGCTCAAGGGGCTCCTGCCGGCTGATTACAGCCTCTTCTTTATTACCGGTATTGATTCCTTCATGGAGATTGACACCTGGAAGGAACCCTTGAAGCTTCTGGAAAGCTGCCACTTTATCATCAACAGCCGACCGGGATATGACCTCACGGTGATAAAAGAAAATCTCCCCCCCACCCTGGCGGAAAAGGTGGTCAGTATCACCCCGGAAAATCCCTTTCGAGCCGACCTCCTCTCCACCCCGGAAGACCGAGAGTGGAAGACTTTCATTTTCCTGGTGGAGACTACTCCGGTAGGTATAGCCTCTACCGAAATCCGTCAGAGAGTGAAAGAGAATCGGACCATTAAATATTTAGTGCCTGAATCGGTAGAAAGATATATAATAAAAAAAAGGCTTTATCGATAATTGACCCGAAAGGTAGGGGAGAAGATCAAGTTCAAAAGAGAAATATTAAACGCAGCGAAGGCGATCTGGGAGAAGAAGGGTTCCAATCTGGTGGTGCTCGATTTAAGGGGAATTAGCTCTTTCACCGATTACTTCGTCATCTGCGAAGGAAACTCCACCAGGCAAACCCAGGCTATCTCCAATGCCGTGCGGGAAGAGCTCAAGAAGGACCACATCGTCCCCTCCCATATAGAAGGCTACAGCCAAGGAAATTGGATATTGATTGATTATATAGATTTCATCGTCAACATTTTTTTGCCGCAGACCAGAGGGTTTTACGACCTCGAACGGCTATGGGGGGATGCGGCTGAGATAAAAATTGGGGATAAAAGTGGAGGACATACTCCCAGAAAGAAATCACACGACAGAAGAGCCCCCTCTGTTTAGAGAATGGAGAAGGAGATGAGTATTAAGAGCTTTGTTTATCTTATAGTGATTTTCGGGCTAATCGGGCTGTTCATCTATCTTGCCTACCTGAATCAGGCTCCCTTGCTCCTGTACTTTTTGTTTAACAAGAGTATCACGGCCCCTGCCTGGTCTGTGATTTTTATTACCTTCCTCATAGGTTTCTTAATTGCGGCCATCTGGTTATTCATAAGAAGCTCCAGCTGGAGATTTGCCAAGAGGAAGATGGAGAAAGGCATTCAGAAGGAAAGGGGTGTCGAGGAGCTCTATTATCGTGGCCTGGAAGCGCTGACTAAGGAGCAGCATGACCGAGCGTGGCAGTATTTTCAGCAGGTATTGAGAAAAGATAACAAACACCTGGGGGCTCTGCTTCGCGCCGGAGAGACTCTGAGAGCCAAAAAGAACTATGGAGAGGCAACCGGTTATCACCTTCGTGCCAGAACCCTGGCGGGAGACACCCCCGAGATTATCGACGCCTTGGCTGAGGACCATGTCGCCGCTGGCAACTTCGAAGAAGCCGCTTCTCTCTATCAAACCCTCCTTACTCTCAGTCCCGAAGACAGCCTCTCCATCTACCGCAAGTTGAGGAAGCTATCTATAAAGCAAGGCAGCTGGACCGAAGCCAATCAGTGGCACCAGAAGATAATGAAGCTAATCTCCAAAGATGAGGAGGCAGCCGAGAAAAATGCGGGTTATGGGCTAAGATATCAGCAGGGGGTTCAGCAGATAGAGAAAGGGGAGCTGAAGGAGGCGGAGGCTATCTTCCAGAAGCTGATCAAATCGGACAAGAGCTTTGCCCCTGCTTATGTGAAACTGGGGGAAGTTCATGTTTCCCGGGGGGATGAGGAAGATGGAGTTAACACCTGGCTGGAGGGATACCAGGCTACCGGTCAGCTGATATTTCTCAATAAAATAGAGGACTACTACCTCAGCCACGATGCCCCCAATAAAGCCATCGAAGCTTACCGACGCGCCATATCCACCGCCCGAGATGAGCTGGTCACCCGCTTTATGCTGGGGCACCTCTATTATCGGCTGGAGATGATTGACAAAGCCCTCGATGAATTTCTCGCATTAGAGAAGGCGGTATCCTATTCCCCCACACTTCAGTATTTCATCGCCAAGTGCTATCAAAAAAGGGATGAGGATAAGAAGGCAGCCGAAATATTTAAAAAGATTATTAAGCACTGCGAACCCTTGAAGCTCATCTATCGATGCGTCAACTGTGGGGCAAAATATGCCTCCTGGCAAGACAGCTGCTCTCATTGTGGAAGATGGAGCACCATACATGTAGACCTGCAAGGTGAGCTCACCCCCGAAGAAATGGTCGATTTCGTCTCCTCTCCCGTCTTCACCCCTCCATCGGAGAAAAAGACCAAGAAGGAGTCCTGAGGGTAGGCGACATCCCCTCCTGGCTGGCTCAGCTCCGGGGCTTCTTATAAATTTATGCAATCATTTATAAAAGGTATTATCTCGCTCCTTTATCCCTCTCATTGTTATGCGTGCGGAGTCTACCTGCCTCCGCTCCCACCAGCTGCCCTGTGTCCTGCCTGCCGTCAGCAGGTCAGATTTATCACCCCTCCCTATTGCCCCCGCTGCGGCAGACCCTTCCTTGCCGGCTCTGCGGAGGAGCCCTCACATCTCTGTGAGCTCTGTATGTGGAAGTCCCCGCCCTTCAGCTCTGCCCGGGCGCTGGCGGAGTATGGTCCTGAAGTGGGAGCTCTCATACATCAATTTAAATATGGCAGAAAGAGGCATTTAGGGTTTTTGCTGGCTGGTCTGGCTGCCACACATAAACGCCTGCTCACAGAGCTCACCCCGGTGGATGCTATTGTGCCGGTCCCATTGCACCCCCGAAGGAGAAGGAAGAGGGGATTCAATCAGGCGGAGGTATTTGCCCGGTTTATGGCTCGCTATGTGAACGCCCCTGTGGTTGCGGACCAGCTAAGGAAGGTCAGGGACACCCCTCCCCAGACCGGCCTGTCGCGGGAGGAGAGGCTGAAAAATGTGCGGGGCGCCTTCGGACTGGGCAGCCGCTGGCACTATGCCCACCACCACCTGCGGTCGGCTTATTCTGCCCTCCGCCGCCCCGCGCGCTATTGGCTTTTAAGCAAGGCAGGGAAAAAAGGTAAGAAGCCCGAGCCGCCTGTCGCCCTGCGGGGGAAAAGAGTGCTTCTGGTGGACGATGTCTATACCACGGGAGCCACGGTGTCCGAGTGTGCCAGGGTGCTCCGGCGGGGTGGCGTCAGGGAGGTCAGGGTGCTCACGCTGGCCAAAGTGGTAGATTAGCTAACGAACTCCATGGTAGAGGGGAACTTTTCTGCCGTTCCCATCGTTAATAAATATAAAAGGACATGTAAGGGAATAAATCTATGAGAATTGAAACGAAGGGAGGTATCATGTCAACTTTATGGCGAGCGATTATTTGTCTGGTGGCGCTTAGTTTTCTCTTTCTTATCCTTACTCTATTCTTTAGAAGTGATTCTGCTACTCTGGGTGCTTCAGGGGAGGAGCGCACCTTTAAGAAGCTTTACCACGAGAGCTTTGCTGCCCCGGAGGGGACGGAGGTCTATCTGGATGCCGATGGCAGGGTGGAGATTGAAGTGTGGGATGAGCCCGAGGTGGATGTTACGGTTGATTACAATGTGCGGGAGAAATACCTGTGGAAGAGGAACCGAGGAGGTGACCGGGATTTTGGGGTTGAGATGTATAAGAGCGGGAATCGCATCGTCATCAGAGCCAAACGCCCCAAAGTAATCAGTATCGGCTATCACAGTGTGCGGCGGGACAACCACTACCAGCTTAAAGTTCCTCCTTATGTTGAGCTTGACATTCATGGGGATGACTACCCGCTGAGCATCAGTGGAGTGCATGGTGCGGTAGAGGTTGAAGTAGATGATG
>JAOUOQ010000017.1 GCA_029880275.1 Candidatus Aminicenantota bacterium
AGGAGTGGGGATTGGAGGCACCTTTGAGACGGCCGCTTTCATAGCCAAGAAAGCCCTGCTCAGGCCCCTCGGAAGCCGCAACCCCAAGCCCCATCTGGCGGCTATTGAAAAGGAGCTTATAGAGAGAATCAACCAGATGGGGATCGGTCCTCAGGGATTCGGCGGTCGTTGCACTGCGCTGGCAGTCCATGTGGAGGCTTACCCCTGTCATATCGCCAGCCTTCCAGCGGCGGTAAACATTGAGTGCCACTCTCATCGGCACAAAGAGGTAGTTTTATAGGGAGAGAGCCTCCGCATCCTGAGGCAAAGGGGCTTTCGGCCCATAAGGAAAACCATTATAGCAGAGAAAAGGAGTTATCTATGGCAGAAGTAAAACTTAGCGCTCCACTTACCGACAAAGATGTAGAGTCTTTGAATATAGGGGATAAAGTATTGATTTCCGGTTCCATACTTGTGGGCAGAGATTCCGCCCACAAACGATTAATAGACCTGTTGGATGCCGGCAAACCCCTCCCCGTGGACCTTAAGGGTCAGTTGATATACTATGCAGGACCATCTCCGGCTCGACCCGGAAACCCCGTCGGTTCGGCTGGTCCTACCACCAGCGGAAGGATGGACCCTTACGCCCCCCGGCTCCTCGCCCTGGGGCTGAAAGGAATGATTGGCAAGGGGTCTCGCTCAGCCGAGGTGATTGAAGCCTGCAAGAAGTATAAAGCGGTCTACCTGGCTGCGGTGGGAGGTGCTGCAGCGCTGATTGCCAAAAGCATCAAAAAAGCCGAAGTGGTTGCTTATCCCGAGCTGGGACCCGAAGCCCTCAGGCGGATGGATGTGGAGAATTTCCCCGCTATTGTGGTCAATGATACCAAGGGTAACGACCTCTATGTGGAGGGGCGTGCCAAGTATCAGAAATGAGGGGAAAATTTCCTCTTTCCTTTAAGGGTAACGGCATTAATGGGATAACCACAACCGAGAGTAGTCTAAGGAGGTGTTGGATATATGTTTTACAAATGGCATGTGGGATCAATAGCCTGGATTCTCCACCGCCTGTCCGGGGTTTTAATTGCCTTCTATCTGGTGCTCCATATCTGGGTGATGAGCTTCCTGCAGAAGGGTCCGGAGAGCTTCGAGCGGGTTATGCATCTGCTGGAACACCCTCTGTTTAAGCTCCTGGAGATTGGGCTTCTGGGAGTGGTGGTCTACCACAGCCTGAACGGGATACGGCTGATGGTTCTGGACCTCGGATATGGAATGGCGCACCAGAAGAAGATGTTCCTGGCGGTGGTTGCAGTGGGGATTGTGCTTTTTGTTCTGGGAGCCATCCCCCTTTACCCGTTCTGAGTCGGATAAAAAGGAGTAAGCCATGGGTAATAAAAAACTCTATGTAGCCGGAGGGGGCTGGAGCTGGCTCTTCCAGCGCCTCAGCGGGGTCTATCTCCTGTTGATCATTTTACTCCATTTCTGGTTCATCCACTATACCGGCACCGGTGAGATAACCTACCAGCAGGTAGCCACCAGGCTGGCAACCCCCTTCTGGAAGACACTCGATGTGAGTTTTCTCCTTTTAGCCCTTTATCACGGCTTAAACGGCGTATGGGCGGTAGCTCAGGATTGGGTTAAAAGGGATTGGTTACGGATGCTGATCTACGGAGTCATTGTGGTCGTTGCCTTCATCTTTGGGGTGCTGGGAATGATTACCGTTATCGGCTTTAAACCCCAAGTATTATGAAGAGGGAGAGAGCTATGATACACCACCAACACGACATCGTCATCATAGGAGCGGGATTAGCTGGATTGCGAGCGGCTCTGGAGACCAGCCGGGTAGCGGACACCGCTGTGCTGACCAAGGTCTACCCCAGCCGTTCACATTCAGGCGGCGCTCAGGGAGGGATAGCGGCTTCACTGGCTAATGAGAGCGACGACAACTGGGAACTCCACATGTTCGACACAGTGAAAGGGAGCGATTATCTGGGAGACCAGGATGGCATTGAGATACTGGTGAAGGAGGCGCCGGCCACTATCATAGAGCTGGAGCATATGGGAGTCCCCTTCAGCCGTAATGCCGATGGAACCATTGCCCAGCGACCTTTCGGTGGTCACTCTCGCCCGAGGGCTTGCTATGCCTCAGATTATACGGGACATGTTGTCCTCCACACTCTGTATGAACAGGGAATCAAGCAGGGGATCAATGTCTACTCTGAGTTCTATGTGATAAGCCTTATTATGAACCAGGGGACTTGCTGTGGAGTGGTAGCATTGGATATCCTCGGTGGGGAGCTCCACCTCTTCCACAGCAAAGCGGTGATGTTTGCTACCGGCGGTTATGGGAGGGCTTACAAGATAACCTCCAATGCCCATGCCAATACTGGCGATGGATTGAGCATTATCTATCGGGTTGGTATCCCCATAGAGGATATGGAGTTCGTTCAGTTTCACCCCACAGGTCTCTATAAACATGGTATCCTTGTTACTGAGGGTGCCCGGGGAGAGGGGGGCTATCTTCTCAATAAGGACGGCGAGAGATTTATGAAAAACTATGCCCCCGAGAAGATGGAGCTTGCCCCCCGGGATTTGACCTCCCGAGCCATGCAAACAGAGATAAACGAAGGGAGAGGAATAGAGGGTAAGGACTATATCTATATCGACTTGAGGCATCTGGGAGCAGCGAAAATTTTGGAACGCCTCCCTCAGATCCGTGAGTTAGCAATAAATTTTGTAGGGGTGGATTGCATCAAGGAGCCCATTCCCATCCAGCCTACCGCCCATTACTCCATGGGGGGCATTCCCACCGATAACCGTGGGCAGGTGGTCATCGACAAAGAAAACACTCCGGTCAAGGGTCTCTATGCCGCCGGGGAGTGCGCCTGTGTTTCCGTCCATGGGGCGAACAGGTTAGGAACCAACTCCCTGCTGGAGGCTACCCTCTTCGGCCAGCGGGCAGGCGAGGCAATGGCGGAGTTCGTCCAGCGAGAGAAAGAGTTCACGCCGCTGCCAGAGAATCCAGCCAAGCCAGCCGAGGACGAGATAGCCAGCATTTTGAAAAACGAGGGAAAAGAGTCGGTGGCTCAAATCAGAGAGGAGCTCCAGGTCTCTATGACCGAGAATTGTGGGATCTTTCGGGATGAAAAAAAGCTAAAGAAGGAGCTGGAGATTATCAAGGGCTTGCAGGAGCGCTATACGCACATCCATATAGACGACAAAGGAAAACGATGCAATACCGACCTGATGGAGGCTCTGGAGCTGGGTCATCTGCTCGACTTCGCCGAAGTGATTGTGGCTGGTGCCTTAAACCGTTCCGAAAGCCGGGGCTCTCACTACCGCGTCGACTACCCCAAGCGAGACGATGAAAATTGGCTGAAGCATACCCTGGCCTATAAAACCGATAAGGGTCCCCGTTTCGATTACAAGAAGGTAGTTATCACCAGGTATCAGCCCATTGAAAGGAAGTATTAGGGAGGAAGAAGACCATGGAGATAACCTTCAAGATATTGAGGTTTGACCCTGATAAGGATAAAAAATCCTATTACCGAAAATATACCGTGAAAGTCGAGCCCGGGATGACAGTGCTTGATGGATTGAACGAGATCAAGTGGAGACTGGATGGCACCCTTGCTTTTCGACGGTCCTGCCGGAGCGCCATCTGTGGTTCCTGCGCCATGACCATTAACGGCGTGAACAGATTGGCTTGCAATAGCCAGACTCTCGCCCTGAAGAGGAAGACCATCGTCGTAGAGCCGCTGCGGCGCTTCCCCGTAATCAAAGACCTGATTGTCGATATGGACCCCTTCTTTGAGAAGATAGCCATTATCAAGCCCTATCTGATTGCACATTCCCGCGGTGGATCGCGGGAGCGGCTTCAAAGCCCCGAAGACCGAAAGCTTCTCGATGAGGCAGTGACCTGCATCTTGTGTGGTGCCTGCACCTCTTCCTGTCCTTCGTACTGGTATAACAAGAATTACTTAGGTCCTGCTTCCCTGTTCAAAGCCTACCGCTTTATCTTCGACAGTCGCGATGAAGGGACAGAGGAGAGGTTGGGGATAATCAGCGACCGGGATGGGCTGTGGCGATGCCATTCCATATTCAACTGTGTGGAGGCGTGTCCCAAGTCCTTGAATCCTACCTACGCCATAGCGGAGCTGAAAAAGAAGATCGTTACCACCAAGCTGTGAGCCTGAGGCAATCGGATATTGATGCCCCCTTAAGCCTCAAGAGCTAAAGGGGTGGCAATAGTTATTCCTTAGCAATAGGGGTGTATAGTGCTATGGCTGTGGAGCAAACCCTGACCATTATCAAGCCCGATGGGGTTGCCCGTGGGCTCATGGGGAGAGTTCTGGAAGCTCTGGAAACGGAGGGGATGAAGATAGTGGGAATGAAGATGCTCCAGTTGACAAAAAGAGGAGCAGAGGGATTCTATCAGGTTCATCGAAATAAGCCTTTCTTCGACAGCCTTACTTCGTATATGTCTTCGGGACTGGTGGTGGTGGCAGTGCTGGAAGGGGAGGGGATTATCGAGCGATTGCGTCGGCTGATGGGGGCAACCGATCCTCAAAAGGCGACTCCCGGAACCCTTCGCCACCGCTACGGGCTCTCCATTCAGGAAAATGTTATTCACGGCTCCGACTCCCCCGAGACAGCCCGGTGGGAGATTGCCTATTTCTTCAACCAAACGGAAATCCACAGCCGCCCCTTGAATTCCGGCTGAGATATGAGCAAGGCCATATCCTATTTCCAGCAAAACAGGGAGAGAATTGTCGAGCTGCTGGAGGAGCTGGTAAAACTGGAGTCTCCCAGCTTGAACAAGCCTTCCTGCGATAAGCTGGCTATCTTCCTCTGGGACCAAT
Source organism: Candidatus Aminicenantota bacterium (assembly GCA_029880275.1). Lineage (GTDB taxonomy): Bacteria > Acidobacteriota > B3-B38 > Guanabaribacteriales > B3-B38 > Guanabaribacterium. The sequence goes on from JAOUOQ010000017.1 coordinate 4,839, forward strand.
TTACCTCTTCCGGAATCAAAGCTACCATCCTGGAGCAGCAGAAGGTGGGGAACTTCCTCCGGGTGGAGTTCGGTCAGGGTGAGGAGCAAATTCTTGTTCTCTGCCATCTGGATACTGTGTGGTCTCTGGGGGAAGTGAAGCGACGTCCCGTGAGACGCCAGGGGGAGAAGCTCTACGGACCTGGTGCCTATGATATGAAGGGGGGCATTTGCCTGGCTCTTTTTAGCCTCAAAGCCATAAACGAGCTTGGGCTCAGTCTTGATAAAAGGGTGGTCATCATTATTAACTCTGACGAGGAGATAGGAAGCCACTCCTCCCGCCCCCTGATAGAAGCCGAAGCCAAGGCGAGCAAAGCGGTTCTTTGCCTGGAGCCATCGCTGCCGGGTGGGAAGCTGAAGACTTCCCGCAAAGGGGTTGGCGTTTTCACCCTCAGAATCAAGGGGAGGGCAGCTCACACCGCGGGTGATTATGATCAAGGTGTAAGTGCCATCCATGAATTGGCTCATCATATCCTCAGGATTCATAAGCTTTCTAATCCTCGTCGGGGCTTAACACTGAATGTGGGAAGGGTAGAGGGCGGAACCTTATCCAATGTGGTTGCCGCTGCCAGTGAGGCGGAAATCGACCTCCGATTTATTGAGCCTGCCAATGGGGAGAAGATTGCCCATCAGCTATATAATTTAAGACCGAGATTGCCGGGTATCAGCCTGGAGATATCGGGAGGAATAAACCGCCCGCCTCTGTTGCCCACCCCTCAGAACCAGAAGCTTTTCAAAAGGGTGCAGGAAATAGCTCTGAGCGAGCTTAACCTGCGGCTGGAGGGAGGTATGAGCGGTGGGGGGAGTGATGCCAATTTCACCTCAGCCCTCGGTATACCCACCCTGGATGGACTGGGGGTTGATGGAGATGGGGCCCATTCGGTGGATGAGTTTGTGCTCCTTCCCAGTCTTGTTGAGCGGGGAGCACTCCTCACCGAGCTTCTGGTCAGACTGTAAAATCCCCTTCTATTTTTTCTGTACTTACTACCTCCACCTATACAGGAGAAAAAGCCAGACACCCACTTTGGTTTAGTAGCAGGATATTAGCAGGTTTTGGATGATGCTCAGGTGAGGATTATTTTATGAGCTTAGCTGAGGAGCTGATCTTCTTATTATACATATCCTGATATTTCTTGAGATTTGATTTGGCCTGGGTGAAGCCAGGGTCAATCTCCAGGGCTTTCTGAGCCTCAAGAATAGCTTCCTCGTATTTGCCTTGCTGAAAGTAGACCATTCCTAATAGATTATGAGGTTCAGCGTATTCCCTATTCAGTCTTGCCGATCTTCGGAAGTGCTTAATAGCCTCGGGGTAGTCTTTCTTATAATAATAGACAAGTCCTATAGCATAGTGGGTGTAAGGGTTATTCTTCTTTAATTTAAGCGCTTTTTTCAGGTTTTCTATTGCCTTACTATATTCACTTTTAAGGTAGTAAACATTGCCCAGATTGCTGTATGGGGCGGAGAGTTTGGAGTCTAAGAGAATGGCCCTCTTATACTGTGCGATGGCGAGGTCGTAAAGTCTCCGTCTTTGGTAGGCGATCCCCAGATTGTTATACGCCTTGGCAAAGGTCGGCTTAATTCTGATGGCAGTTCTATACATTTTAATATCGATTTGAGAGTCTAAGTCTTCGACGGAGAGATCAACCTGGTTGCTGTAAAGAACTCCCTGGGAGTTGATGAAATTAGCCAGAGCTTCCAGGTCGTCAATCACCTTATAGAATTTATAACCGATACGAGGGTGCTCGGCAAAATCTATCAGGGTTATCTTGCCGTTGATCTCTATTCCGGCACAGATATGACCGCTATTCACAACCAGCTCCCCTTCCCGCTTTAGTTTGCTGACCTCGGTTACATCCACATAATAAACAGGAAGTCCCACTGCTCGCGCCATGCCGATGAAGAGGTTGGTGTAGGCGATACAGTTTGCCTCTCCTTCTACAAACACTTCTATGGCGTTAAGGGCTTTGTATTCGTTATATTTCACATCCAGCTTTTTTCTGTCAATGATAGCCCGCACCAATGCGTTTACCTTGCCCTTCTCGTAATAATAGGGTCCGGCTGCTTCTCGGGCGTATCCCTTTATCTCATCGGTTATGTAAAAAGGGACCATCGTTTTGGAGACATTTTCATCTATCATCCTCTTCTGCAAGATGGCAACCAGTTCGTCTTCGGTATAAATGATCTTTGGGGAATTGGTAACACAGCCACTTAAAGCTGCCAATAACAGTAGGGGGAGGAAAAACTTGGAAAAAGATATGCTTTTCATTATAAACTCACTGTACAATTTTGAGTTACAATATCAAATCCTATTTAGATGTTATTAATTCCCCTTTCCCCAAAACTGTGTTTTATCTTACACAATAGAACTTTTTCTGCACTTTTTCTTATGATATTTCTTACTAAATTATATACTTTATTATAGATAAAATCAAGTTTTAATATCAAAAGGCTCTTCCCAGAGGGAGGGTGATACTTAGTCGGGAGGGTATATCTTATTTTCTGAAGTGACTATGTGGAATCTCTTTGAGTTAGTCCTGGTAATACTCTGGCTATGGGTTGGAGCTTGGCTTAGCTTTAACATAAAGAGGAGAGATTATTCATCTATCTGTAGGCTCCCTCCGGAGTTTTATACCTACTGCGAAGGGTAAGGTGCCGGAGTTTTTGAGGTTTAATATTTAGTAGGGATTATCGGCAAAATGGTGGGTGGAGGGAAGAGGGCTTATTTTCCTCTTCTACTCCGAGAGGCAACTTGCTATCTCCCACCCTGAGGGCTTCTATCTCTTTTCCCTGATGAAGGTGGGGACATCAAACTTGTCTTCCAGTGGCTTGTTGGATATAGCTTCCTTTTGTTGATTGTCCAGCGTCTTATTGAGCGATTTTCCTCTTCGGTAGAAGCTGTCGGAAAGGGGAATGGTCTGTGGGGAATGGAATCGGTCGAACTTGATCATCTTCTTCTCCAGGTCGCTTTCCATCTCCCTATTTTCCCTTTCGAATCCGGTAGCGATGACGGTTAATTTTATCTCATCCTTCATATCCTCATCTATGACCGCTCCAAGGATGATGTTCGCATCCTCATGAGCTGTCTCGTAGATAAGGGTGGAAGATTCTTTAACCTCGTGAAGGGTTAAGTCTGTCCCACCGGTGATGTTAATCAATACCCCTTTAGCACCATCAATGGATATATCTTCCAACAGCGGGCTAGAGATGGCGTGGCGAGCCGCCTCTATGGATTTGTTTTCTCCCTGGGCAATGCCGGTTCCCATAATTGCCATCCCCATGCCTGCCATTACAGCTTCCACATCAGCGAAGTCGAGGTTGATCAGCCCCGGGACATTAACCAGGTCTGAGATTCCCTGAACCCCCTGACGCAGGATGTCGTCGGCGATGTGGAAGGCATCGATGAAGGAGGTATCTCTTCCTGCGGTTGACAAGAGCTTATCGTTGGGTATGGCGATGACCGTGTCTACGCACTCCCTCAACTCCCTCAATCCCAGCTCCGCCTGAAGGTATCTGCGCCTCCCCTCAAAGAAGAAGGGCATGGTAACAATGGCTACGGTTAAAGCTCCCAGCTCCACCGCCAGGCTGGCAATAACGGGGGAAGCCCCGGTACCGGTGCCCCCTCCTAACCCGGCAGTGATGAAGACCATATCGGCTCCTTCCAGCAATTCTATTATCTTTTCGGTGTCTTCCAGGGCAGCCTGTTTTCCGATCTCCGGGTTAGAGCCCGCTCCTCTCCCTTTGGTCAGCTTGCTCCCTATCTGAAACCTGATGGGCGCCTGGGATAATTTCAGAGCCTGAGCATCGGTATTGACCGCCATGAATTCAACTCCGGTGAGTTTGGAGGAGATCATACGATTAATCCCGTTGACCCCTCCTCCTCCCACTCCGATTACCTTGATCTTGGCTCCACAGGGGAGCTTTTCGTCGAGGGAGAAGTTTATTTTCCTTGCTTTATTGTTCTGAGCATCTGCCATTTATGTCTCCTTATCTAATAAGCTTGAGTAGCCCTTTCTTAAATGATACCGGCCAACCAACGCCGGAGTTTGGTGGTGGTTCTGTCCCACAGCCCGAGAGAGGCAACCTGCCAGCTCTCTCTGGCCACTTTATTTCGATAGGGATACAAAAGCAGTCCCACAGCGGTGGAATACATGGGGTCGTTGACCACTTCTTTTAATCCTCCTATTCCCATAGGTGAGCCAATTCTCACCGGCAGGTTGAAGAGCTCCTCGGCAGCCTCTGCTATCCCAGCCAGATTGGAGCCGCCACCTGTCAAGACAATACCCGAGTTGAGGTTTTTCCCGTAGCCTTCCTTTCTGATCTCCTCATAAGCGAGGTTGAGTATCTCTTTTGCTCGCGGCTGAATAATCTCGCACAGCAAGCTTCTGGGAAGGATGCGGGGCTTCAATCCGCCCATACCGGGAACTTCAATAGTCTCATCCTCCTCTACCATTGCCGGTGAGACACATCCGTATTTCCTCTTAATATTTTCTGCCTCTGGTATTGGCGTTCTGAGACCGACTGCAATGTCGTTGGTGAAATGGTCTCCTCCTAAAGCAAGTACCCCCGTATGCCAAACATTCCCTTTCTTGAAAACTGATAGATTGGCTGTTCCTCCTCCTATATCAATCAGAGCCACCCCGAGCTCTCTCTCGTCGGGTGGCAAAACCGCCTCGCTGCAGGCTAAGTGCTGCAAGATGGTGTCTATAACCTCAACTCCCGCTTTGTTGACGCAGGCTACTATGTTCTGAATGGAGGAAATCAACCCGGTGATAAGGTGGATACATACTTCTATGCGAGCGCCGTAGATTCCGGTGGGGTCAATAATACCATCCTGCCCGTCAATGATGAACTCTTGAGGAAGGAGATGAATAATGGTTCTGTCTGCTGGAATGGATATGGCGCGAGCAGCATCTATCACTCGATAAATATCTTCTTTTCTGACCTCACGAGTTTTGCTGCCGACCGCAATTGCTCCTCTGCTGTTAATACCCTTGATGTGTGCACCAGCAACTCCCACATAAGCAGATTCGATGTTAATCCCTGACATTAGCTCCGCTTCCTCAATAGCTCTTTTGACCGATTTGACCGCCTCCTCCAGGTCGATGATCACACCCTTTTTCAGACCTTTCGACTCGCTTTGCCCCATCCCCACCAGCTCAAGCTCATCGGATTCGTTTATTTCACCTATAAGCACACAGGTCTTGGTGGTGCCGATATCTATGCCAGTCAGATATCTTCCTTTTTTCATTCTCTACTGTTCACCTCCTTTCCTGTTTAGTTTTAATTACAATCTGGTCAGCGAATTTCAAATCTATGTATTCTATGTTTTCATATCTACCTGTTAGGTCCGCCATTACAAAGCCAAGCTTCTTCCAATTATCCAGGAAGTCATCCGCCAATAATTTAATAGGAACCGGACACCCTTTGAACCTAACTTGCAAAGAGGGGGATTCCGAGAGCTCTATTAAGGTTACTTCAGACAGCAGATCAGGCTCCTTTCTTGCCAGCAAGTTAATGAAACGGACGGAGTCCATAATCCCTCTTTTCCACTGATTGAGTGATAGGTTCCGGCGTCCGGAGATTAAGGGAAGAGAGAGATGCTGATAAGGAGGACCATATCGGTCGATGAATTTCGCCCCCTCACTTATCAGATAGGTTTGCCCTCGATAGTCGATCATAGCCACCGGCTTCTCCTCATAAACCACCACTGAAATGGTGGAAGGGAGTAGCCTCTTTATAGTGCTGTGGCTCAACCAGGGATGGCTCTCTACTACTCTCTGGATATCGGAGAGTTTTACAGAAAATATGTTCTTGCCCCTGAGGTTATCGATGGTGTCCCTTATGGATTTTTCCGAAGCGAAGTGATTTCCCGTAATCACAATGGAAGAGACGTTGAACCTTGGAGCGTGGGTTGCATATTGATAGCCAGCCCTGCCAAGGTAGAGCATCCCTCCAAGAATCAGCAGGCAGAGGAGAACCTTCATAGCCCGGCGAATCCTCTTCTTACGAGACTTCCGCAGGGGTCTCTTTCCTGGACGCCGCAGATAGTAGCCTTCGCTGTGTTGATACTCCTCTTCCCTTCCTCTCACCATATAATAACCTCTTCTTCCAGCTCTACCCTCAGAGCCTTATAGACTCTTTCCTTAATAAGCTCTATTAAAGCCAGTACTTCCTTAGCGGTGGAACTGTGCCGATTGATAATAAAATTGCCATGCTTTTTAGAGACCACCGCGCCCCCAAAAGCGAGACCTTTCAGTCCCAGTGCGTCGATCAGGTGACCGGCAGAAATTCCCGGTGGATTCTTGAAGATGCAGCCCGCTGTTTTCTCCCCTATAGGCTGTCTTTCCCTCCGCAGCTTCTGGAGATAGGATATCTCTTTCTGTATCTTCCAGGACGAGGAGGGCTTGAGGATTATTGTTGCACTCAATATAACTTCATCTTTTCCCAGCGAGGTGCTCCTGTAAGCGAAGCCTATCTCCGATTTTTTTCGCTTGATAACCCCTTTACCAGGAGAGAAGAGAGTTACCTCGCAGACAACCTCCTCCATGGAACTCCCAAAGGAGCTGGCGTTGAGCCTAACCGCACCCCCTACACTCCCCGGTATACCGATGGCGAACTCTATTCCGCTGAGACCCTTAGCCGCCGCTTCGCGGACGAGTTTGCTGAGGGGATAACCCGAGGCAACCGATACTCTGTTGCCGGAAAAGCTCGGAGCCGTTGGGAGCTTGGTCAGGCTGATGACGATTTCCTTCACCCCCTCATCGCGAACAATAAGTTTGGTTCCTCTTCCCAGAATGCGCCAGGGGAGGTTCTCTCCGGCAAGCTCGTTAAGAAGCCCTTCCATACTTTTCATCTCCTTGAGGAGGAGCATAAAGGGTGCCGCTCCCCCGATGCCAATAGAGGTGTAATCCGCCAGCAAAGGTTGGCAAAGGACTTCGCACTGGAAGTCTCTTGCCATATGCATCACAGTTTCTTGCTTAAAGGGGCTTCTCTTCATCACCAAATTCTCCGACCTCAGCTCTCCTGACTCGTTTTCATAAGCTCCAAGAATGCTTCGCCAACCTTATATACATCTCCCGCCCCCAGGGTGAGGAGGATGTCTCCCGGTTGGACGAGCTCTTTTAGGTAATTCGGTATATCCCTCAGTTCCTTTATAAAAACCACCCTTTTATGACCGAAGTTCTTAATCGCCTGAGCGACGAACTCTCCACTGACCCCCTCTATCGGGTCTTCTCCCGCGGGGTAGATTTCGGTTACCACCAGCAGGTCAGCCTGGTAAAATGAGCGGGCGAATTCCTGAAGGAGGTGCTTTGTCCGGCTATACCGGTGCGGCTGAAAAATGACCACCATCCTTCGGTTCCAGCAGGTCTTCAGAGTGTTAAGGGTGACCTGGATTTCAGTAGGGTGATGCCCATAATCATCCATCACCATTATGTCGTTGAGGGTTCCCTTCAGCTGTAACCTTCGTTCGGTTCCCTGGAACTCTTTCAGCGCTTTGCTGATGATGGGGAAATCTACCTCCAGGTCAAGGGCAACCCCTATCACTGCCAGAGAGTTCAGCACATTGTGTTCTCCCGGCAAGTTGAGCCTGATTTGCCCCAGCCTGTCTCCCTTGAATAGGACCTCAAAATCGGAGTGGAAACCCTCCATTTTAAGCTCGGTGGCTACCAGGTCAGCCTGACTGCAAAAGCCGTAGGTGATAATACGCCGCTCTATTTTGGGAATGATGCTCTGGATATTGGGCTGGTCGAGGCAGAGAATGACCGTTCCATAAAAGGGAACCTTGTTGACAAAATCTACAAAAGCGTCCTTGATATCCTCAAGATCTCGGTAGTGGTCGAGATGCTCCCGGTCGATGGAGGTGACCACTGCTATTGTGGGCGAGATTTTGAGGAAGGTGCGGTCGCTCTCGTCCACCTCGGCTACCAGTATCTCTCCCTGTCCCAGACGGGCATGTCTGCCGGGAACCATCAGCCTGCCCCCAACAACAAAGGTAGGGTCCAGACCCGCTTCGTCCAATACCATGGCCACCATTGCCGTAGTGGAGGTCTTCCCATGGGCGCCGGCTATGGCGATGCTGAACTTCATCCGCATTAGCTCTGCCAGCATCTCCGCCCGGGGGATCACCGGTATCTTGCGCCGTTTCGCCTCTTGCAGCTCAACATTATCGTTTCGCACCGCTGAGGAGTAGACGACTACATCAGCCCCTGAGATGTGGTTGGGGTCATGACTCTTGTATATCTTTACTCCCGACTTTTGCAGTCGGCGGGTGAGCTTCGATTCTACCAGGTCGGAGCCAGAAATCTGATAGTTCATATTGAGGAGCACCTCGGCTATACCGCTCATGCCGATGCCGCCGATGCCCACAAAATGGATATGATTAAACTTCCTTATCACTATATCTCCTTCCCTGAGGAGTTGGGAATAGACTCGTTTCCCATGAGTTCCAAAGCCAGCCTGGCAATTACCTCTGCCGCTTCCTTTTGTCCTAACTGATGGCTGTTGTGCTCCATTTGCTGCAGGCGGGTGGGGCTCTTCATCAGGGAGATTATCTGCTCCGCCAGCAGCCTGCCACTGAGCTCTTTCTCCTCAATAACAATGGCAGCTCCCGAGCTTGCCAGGCTTCGGGCATTGCGAAGCTGATGCTCCCCTGCTGAAACGGCAATCGGTATGAGAACAGAGGCTTTGCCAGCCGCGGTGAGCTCAGCAATGGTGGTGGCCCCCGAGCGACAGACGACCAGGTCTGCCTGATCATAGTGGGGGATAATATCATAGATATAAGGTTCTATTCTGGCTTTGAATCCCATCCTTTGATAGGCTTCAGCTACATTTTGGTGCTCTCTTTCTCCTGTCTGGTGAATAATCTGCATCAGAGAGCGATAGTCTTTGAGATAGGCTAAAGCCTCCACCATATTTTTATTTATAATGCGGGCCCCCTGAGAGCCGCCAAAAATGAGGAGGTGGAATCGTCCCTTTTCTTTTATCCCTCTTTTTATTCGATAGAAGCCCGGACGCACCGGATTGCCGGTTACCACGGTCTTGCCTTTGAGATATCTCCTGGTCTCCTCAAAGGAGACCGCGCTTATTCTGGCAAATCGTGACAGAATCCGATTGGTTGCTCCGGGGTAGACATTCTGTTCTTGAATCATGGTGGGGAAACCCATCAGCGCGGCCAGGAGAATTAGCGGACCCGAGGCATATCCACCCACTCCAATAGAAAGATGGGGTCGGAAAGTCATAAGAAGCCACAGGGACTGAATCATCGCCAGCGGGAGGAAGAGGAGCCCTTTCAGCCTATCGGTGGTCGATTTTCTGGCTAAACCGCTCACATAAAGGGAGCGATGGGAATACCCTCTCGGGCGAGTATCCTCCGGTCCAGGCTCGCCCGCGAGCCCACGAAGACTATGCGGAGCTTGGGGTCCTTTTCCAGCAATTTTTTAGCCACCGCTATGCCGGGATAAATATGCCCTCCGGTGCCTCCTCCGGCTATGATGACCCTCCTCTGTTGGGTTTTTCTCTTTTTCACTTTCACTATCTTTTTTCAAGATGAATATTGCGATATGTTAAGTAATATTCCTACTGCCATAAGACTTACAATAAGTGCCGACCCTCCATAGCTGATGAAAGGTAGAGGAAGCCCCTTGGTAGGGAGCAGGGTCAGGGCAACGCTGATGTTTATCAAAGCCTGCAAGGTTATCATAAGGGTCAATCCCGATGCCAGGAGGGTGCCAAAATGGTCGGGTGCATTCACCGCCGCTTTTATCCCCCTTGCCATTAAAATGCCGAAGGCGACGACTGCCAGAGAGGCTCCAATTAGCCCCAGCTCTTCTCCAATGACAGAGTAGATGAAATCGGTGTGAGGAGCAGGGAGATAGAAGAGCTTTTGCGTGCTCTGACCAACTCCCAGGCCGGTGCCTCCTCCGGAGGCGATGGCAATCAGGGATTGAATGGGCTGGAAGCCGTAACCCAGTGGGTCCTTCCACGGATTGACGAAAGCCAGAAGTCTCTCCCAGCGGTAGGGGACTCTGACAATAAGCCAGTAAAACAGAAGGGAAGCAGAGAGAAAGATTCCTCCCAGGTATCTCCAGTTCACTCCGGCGATGAACATCATCACCACAGCGATAAGCACTACGAAGATGGCGGTTCCCAGGTCTGGCTGTCTCAAAATCAATATCACCACGACTCCCACCACTGCCATCAGGGGAAATATGGTCTGATAGGCATTGTTAAGCCTCTCTCTGTTTCGGTCAAGATAGAAGGCCAGAAATATCACCAGGCAGAGCTTAGCCAACTCGGAAGGCTGAAAGGATAAGCTCTTCCATCGGAACCATCGACTGAAGTCCTGCGCCGGGCTTGATACCGCCAGGTAAGCCAGCATTCCCAGGGATAGAACCAGCAAAGAATAGACGATGGTAGGCTTTGCTAAAATGCGGTAATTGGTATTCAGAAGCAGCATCATCAGCACAAGTCCGATGGCCATACTTACAATTTGCTTGATGAGAAAGTAAGAGGTGCTTTGGAAGTGCTCCAGGGCAACGGCAGCGGAGGCACTGTAGACCATCCCTATGCCGAACAGCACCAGTATAATGACCGCACAGAAAAGAACCTTGTCGGGAGAAAGCTTCTTAGGCATTTCCCTCCCTTTGATGCAATCTGTTTACCTCTTGTTTAAAAATCCTTCCCCGCTCCTCAAAATTGGCGAACATATCAAAGCTTGTGCAGCCGGGCGCCAGCAGAAAGACATCGCCCGCCTCCCCACGGGAGAAACCGGTCTCCAGTGCCTCTCTCATATCCCCGCAGGGAAGCAGGTGAGCAGCCCCCCGGAGGGAGGCTATAATCTTCTCCTTGGCTTCTCCTATGACCAGAATGAGCTTCACCCTTTCTCTGACCAGCTCCCTGAGCCGGGTGAAATCTCCCCCTTTATCCCTTCCACCCAGAAGGAGGATAATGTTGCCCGGGAAGCTCTCCAGCGATTTATAAACTGCTCCAATGTTGGTGGCTTTGGAATCGTTATAAAATGCTATCCCTTTGATGGTGGTCACATACTCCAGCCGGTGCTCCAGCCCTCGGAAGCTTCTCAGAGCATCCCCGATGAAACGGGGCTCAACTCCGCAGAGTATCCCCACAGCGGCGGCTGCCATGGCGTTTTCCAGATTGTGGCTTCCCCGGATTCCTATCTCATCTGTTTTGATGATTTCTCCGTGCTCGCCATTCTGGTATATCATGAGGTCTCCCTTGAGGAAGATAGCTCTGCTCTCCAGTCTTTTCTGTCGGCTGAAGAGAAAAGTATTCAAAGAAAGCTTTTTTATCAGGATTTGTGATAGAAGATCGTCAGCGTTCAGAATGGCGTAGTCATCGTCGGTCTGATTTTCAAAAATCCTCTCCTTTGCCCTGATGTAGTCTTCAAAGCTGGGGTAGCGGTCCAGGTGGTCGGGAGTGATATTCAGCAGAAGGCTGATATGAGGTCGAAAGGCGACGATAGTCTCCAGCTGAAAGCTGCTCAGCTCAACCACATAGTAATCTACTTCTTCATCAGTTACTACCCCACAGAGGGGATTACCTATATTCCCTGCCACTACGGCTCTGAATCCACCGCGGTTGATGACATCTCCGATGAGGGTGGCGGTGGTGCTCTTGCCGTTGGAGCCGGTGACTCCGATTACCTTCCCCTTGAGGAAGTGGTAAGCCAGCTCTACCTCGCTGATAACCGGAATGCCCCTTCTCATTGCCTCCTGCAGTGGCTCAATTTTCAGGGGGACTCCGGGGCTCAATATAATAAGCTCAGAGCTGAGGAAGGTCTCCAACCGGTGTCCTCCATTCTCCACTTCTACGCCCTCCTTGCGCAAAGGGCTCAGGGAACTTTCCAGCTCG
>JAOUOQ010000138.1 GCA_029880275.1 Candidatus Aminicenantota bacterium
GAACTGGGACTTCGCCTTTGGGCTCTGCTTCGATTATGGTCTGCATGAAAGATGGGTGACTTATGTGAATTTAGGCGGGGTCATTGTTGGTCAACCCGATACCACGGCGGACATCAAGGTAAATAACTATTTCACCAGCATGCTCGCCCTGGAATACCTGGCCACCGAGAAGCTCTCTCTCATCCTTCAGCTCAATCATAACTCCTCCCTGTTTAACACCGACATACGCCGGGTTGACCAGGCGGGTATCCAGATTCTGGGGGGGATTAAATACGACTTCTCGCCTCGCTTCGGCATACAGTTCGATATGGTAGAGGAACTGATAACCTATGTGGCTCCCGATGTGACCTTTAACTTCCTCCTTCATTATAATTTTTAAAAAGAGAACTTTCTCCTCGCTGACCATATTTGCTTTTTTAAGAAAGCCCATGTATCTTGGGCGGTCTATTCGGCTCCGAAAGAGTACATCATATTATCAAGTAATCAGCGGATAGCACATCAGTAGTTGCTCTTGCCTAAGTGAACCTCGCCCTGAGCGTTAACCGCTCCGAAGGCTTTGAAGTTTTTGATAATGGTGCCATCGACTTTACACACATGGACCGAGGAACTCCCTCCCTCACCATGGGCGCAGAGTAACTCATCAACGCCATCGTTGTCTATATCAGCTGCGGTTATCTGCACATCACTGTTGGGGTTGCCGCCAAGCACAAACACATCAAACTGGCTGATGAAGGTGCCATCCTTTTCAAACAGCCGGACCTTGTTTCCGCCGTTATAACCGGTGGCTAGGGCAATCTCCAGGTCAGCGTCGGCATCAAAGTTGCCCACCGCCACATGCACCTCACCGCCAGGATTACCAGCAGAACCAAATGCTTTAAATGAGCGGATAAGGGTTCCATCATAGTTGAATATCTTCACCCACGAGTTGCCCCCCTCTCCCATACCGGCTACTATCTCGTCAATTCCGTCGGCGTTCTCTAGGTCACCTGCTGCCAGATGCACCTCTCCCTGAGCATTGCTAACACCAAAAGCTTTGAAGCTGTTGATAGAGGTGCAAGTAGTTTCAAAGACCTTCACCCACGACTTTCCCCCTTCGCCATGAGCTACGGCAATCTCGTTATCGCTCAGCTCGGCATCAAAGTTCCCTATGGCCAGATGGACTTCACCGTTGGTATTCGCTGCTCCGAAGGCTTTGAAGGAACTGATGGCGGAGCCGTTGACCTCAAAGAGCTTAACCCTGGATTTTCCCCCCTCACCATGACCGGCGGCAATCTCATCCCGGCCGTCGGCATCCGTATCAGCCACTGCCAGATGCACCTCACCCTGGGAATTTGACGCTCCGAAGGCTTTGAAAGTGTTCCAGCTGTTTGTTAGCAGGCTGAACTCCTTTATCCAGCTTTTACCGCCCAGACCGTGAGCGGTGATAAAGGCACCGCCGCCTGAGATGAGAGAGGTCTCCCCGGCACCGGAGCGTGCACCGGGGTCAGCCCCAGTAGCACCGATGATGAGCTCGTCATATCCATCGCCGTTGACATCCCCGCTGGCCACAGCCACTCCAAGAAAATCCTCAGCATCAGCTCCGCAGACGGTGATGTCGGCTGGGGTGGTGCTCAAATCTATGGTGTAAGGCGGTGATGAGAAACTGGCACCGAAGATGACATAGGTCTCCCCGGCAAAGAAGCGCTCACCGGGCTCAGCCCCAATAGCACCGATAATGATGTCGTCATAGCCGTCCCCGTTGACATCCCCGTTGGCCACCGCATAGCCAGACTGATCATGAGCATCAGCCCCGCAGACGGTGATGTCGGCTGGTGTGTTGTTCAGGTCAATAGTTACGGGAGAAGATGGGCTGGAGCCGAATATGACATAGGTCTCCCCGGCATTGGAGAGTCCACCGGGGTCAGCCCAACGGGCACCGATGATGAAGTCGTCAAATCCATCCCCGTTGACATCCCCGCTGGCCACCGCCCAGCCAGACCAAACATCAGCAGCAGCCCCGCAGACGGTGATGTCGGCCTGGTCAGTGCTCAAATCTATAGTATAAGGTGGAGATGATAAGCTGGCGCCGAAGATGACATAGGTCTCCCCGGCATATAAGCGTTCACCGGGGGAGGCCCAAATGGCACCGATGATAACATCATCGTATCCGTCACCGTTGATATCCCCGCTGGCCACCGCCCAGCCAGACTGATCATCATCAGCAGCACCGCAGACGGTGATGTCGGCTGACTCTTTGCTAAGGTCGATAGTTGTGGGAGATGCGAAGCTCTTGCCGAAGATGACATAGGTCTCCCCGGCAGTAGTGCGCCCACCGGGGTCAGCCCCATAGGCACCGACGATGATGTCGTCATATCCATCGCCGTTTACATCCCCGCTGGCCACCGCACAGCCAGAATGATCCCAATAAGCAGCCCCGCAGACGGTGATGTCGGCTTGGGTTTTCAGGTCCACAGTTGAAGGTAGTGAGCCGGAGCCGAAGATGACATAGGTCTCCCCGGCAGCGTCACGGTAACCGGGTTCAGCACAATAGGCACCGATGATGATATCATCATACCCATCGCCGTTCACATCCCCGCTGGCCGCCGCACAGCCAGACTCATCATAAGCAGCAGCCCCGCAGACGGTGATGTCGGCTGACTCTGTGCTGAGGTCGATAGTTGATGGTGGCGAGCTGGAGCCGAAGATGACATAGGTCTCCCCGGCCCAATCACGTGACGGGTCACCGGAGTCAGCCCAATAAGCACCGATGATCAGATCTTCAAATCCATCGTTGTTCACATCCCCGCTGGCCACCCTCCAGCCAGACTGGTCATCAGCAGCCTTTCCCAGCACCCGCATATCACCCCACAGCTTATCCAGGTCAATCACCCGCTGCCCAAAAAGTGTCCCTGATGCGGTAAGGATGAATACCAGAAAAACGGAAACGATAAAACCATTCCGCCTTGCCATTTTGGCTACCTCCTTTTTTTAAAGTAGGTTAAAAACCTCTCCCACCACCGAGGTGAGGAGAATAAGCCACCATGCTTTTTTATCTGGGAGAAAAAATCCACCTCCGACTTCTCCATCCTTCACAAATCTAATGGAAGAGTATAACTATTATCCAGTAATGCTGAGAATTAAACACTTTTTAGTAACCTGTGATTACGCTTGCTCTTTACACCTTTTTGAGACACTGAAAAAAATAGCATATCACCCAAGGGATTGTCAATAAAAAGTTGTATCAAATTGCATCTCTGCTCATGAATGCCGGCTGAGATTTCCCATGTCCTTTAAGAGAAAAGGCAACTTGAGCTCCTGCACGCCTCCAGAATATTTTCTACCCTCAGGCTAACAAGACCTGCAATACATCACAAATGGATACGAAAAAAATAATATCTTATCAAGGCTCCCCTGCCCAGTTTTGTCCACAGAGCTTGAGAATAGAAAGGGGTGAGAAACTTATGTTAATTTTCTGATAGTCTTCCGGGAGAAGGATGTAAAATTCCTGCTGCAAACCTTATTAGCAGATTAGGATGTCGTCCAGCCCGCCGCTGCCCTGGAGCTATCTCTTAGCCATACTAATAATAGTTCTCTCAGTAGTTGCTTCTGCCTAAGTGCACCTCGCCCTCAGCGTTTATTCCACCGAAGGCTTTGAAGTTTTTGATAATGGTGCCATCGACTTTACACACATGGACTGAGGAACTCCCCTCTTCACCATGGGCGCAGAGTATCTCATCAACGCCATCGTTGTCTATGTCAGCGGAGGCTATGTGCACATCGCCGTTGGGGTTGCCGCCAAGCATAAACACATCAAATTGGCTGATGAAGGTGCCGTCCTTTTCAAACAGCTTAACCAGGTTGTTTCCATTATATCCGGTGGCTGCGGCGATCTCTAAATCAGCGTCGGCATCAAAGTTGCCCACCACCAGATGCACCTCACCGCCGATGTTCGCCGCTCCAAAGGCTTTGAACGAGCGGATGAGGGTTCCCTCATGGCTGAATATTTTCACCCAGGAGTTGCCCCCCTCTCCCATACCGGCGATTATCTCGCTAATTCCATCGGCGTTCTCCAGGTCACCGGCTGCCAGATGAACCTCACCCTGGGCATTAGCAGTACCAAAGGCTCTGAAGATTCTAATGAAGGTGCCATCTGCTTTGAAGAGCTTGACCCACGACTGCCCCCCTTCACCCTGGGCTATGGCTATCTCTGTGTCGGAGGGGTCAGCATCAAAATTCCCAATGGCCAGATGGAGTTCACCGTTGGTATTTGCTCCTCCGAAGGCTTTGAAGGTGCTGATGAGGGAGCCGTCCACCTCAAAGAACTTCACCCAGGACTTTCCGCCCTCACCCTGACCGGCGGCAATCTCATCCAGGCTGTCGGCATCAATATCGCCAACCGCCAGATGAACTTCACCCTGGCTGTTCACCGCTCCGAAGGCTTTGAAGCTATTCAAGCCATTTGCCAGCAGGCTGAACTCCTTTATCCAGCTTTTGCCGCCCAGACCGTGAGCGCTGATAAAGGCACCGCCGCCTGAGATAAGATAGGTCTCCCCGGCATCAGTGCGCCCACCGGGGTCAGCATTTTTGACACCGATGATGATGTCGTCATATCCATCGCCGTTCACATCACCGCTGGCCACCGCAGAACCTAACACATCAAGCACATCATCCCCCCAGATGGTGATGTCGGCTGGTGTGGTGCTCAGGTCAATAGTTGTTGGTGATGAGAAAATCTTGCCGAATATAACATAGGTTTCCCCGGCTCCGTTACGTGCAGTGGTACTAGGGTCAGCATGATAGGCACCGATGATTATGTCGTTATATCCGTCACCGTTGACATCCCCGCTGGCCACCGCAGAGCCAGACGCATCCGCTAAATCATCCCCGTCGACGGTGATGTCGGCTGGTGTGGTGCTTAGGTCAATAGTTACGGGAGAAGATGGGCTGTAGCCGAAGATGACATAGGTCTCCCCGGCACCGTGGCGCCCACCGGGGCCAGCAGAAAAGGCACCGATGATAATTTCATCTCTTCCATCGGCGTTTACATCCCCGCTGGCCACCGCATAGCCAGACCAATCGCCAGCAACAGCCCCGCAGACGGTGATATCGGCTGGTGTGGTGCTCAGGTCAATAGTTACGGGAGAAGATGGGCTGTAGCCGAAGATAACATAAGTCTCCCCGGCCAAGCCGCGTCCACCGGGGTCAGCCAATGGAGCACCGATGATGATGTCGTCATATCCGTCATTGTTAACATCTCCGCTGGCCAACACAGAGCCAGAATAATCCTCAGTAGCAGCTCCGCAGACGGTTATGTCGGCTGGTGTGGTGCTCAGGTCAATAGTTACGGGAGAAGATGGGCTGGAGCCGAATATAACATAAGTC
>JAOUOQ010000139.1 GCA_029880275.1 Candidatus Aminicenantota bacterium
ATTAAAAAATTATCACAAAACTGCTGATAGTGTCAAGAAAAAAATGTATTAAATTACATCATTGTCAATAAATATTGCCTTGCATTTTCTATATCCCCTGAGAGACAATACACCTTTCCCTCCTGCACGGCTCCTCAGATAGGCTTTGGCTTCAAATTTTCAGGAAAAAAGGAGGGCAATTGCTGACGGTCTTATGTTTCAAGCGTGATTACCGTCTTATGGAAACATTGCCAAAAAGTAAGCTTCCATTAAGCAGGCATAGCTCCGTTTAGAAGCTGCTGCTTTACGATACTAAAAAGTACTCGCCTTAGTAGTTGCTCCTGCCTAAGTGGACTTCACCCTGGGCGTTTACCGCACCGAAGGCTTTGAAGCTGAGGATGGCAGTGCCATCAGGCTTGAATACCTTGACCTGGGAACTGCCGCCTTCACCATGACCGCAAATTAACTCATCAATACCATCGTTATCTATATCAGCGGCGGCTATCTGCACATCACCGTTGCTGTTACCGCCAAAGCCAAAGGCTAAGAATTGCTTGATTAAGGTGCCATCCTTTTCAAACAGCCGGACCTTGTTTCCTCCGTTGTAACCAGTGGATACGGCTATCTCCAAATCAGCGTCGGCATCAAAGTTGCCCACCGCCAGACGCACTTCACCGCCGGGGTTATCCGTGGAATCGAATGCCGCAAAGGAGCGGACGATTGTTCCATCATAGTTGAATATCTTCACCACTGAGCTGCCGCCCTCTCCCATGCCGGCGATTATCTCGTCAATCCCATCGGCGTTCTCCAGGTCCCCTGACGCCAGGTGAACCTCACCCTGAGCATTGGCCGCACCAAAGGCTTTGATGCTCCTGATGGGAGTCCCATCAGTCTCAAAGGTCTTCACCCACGACTGACCACCTTCTCCCATGGCTACCGATATCTCGTTATCAGCGGTGTCGGCATCAAAATTGCCGATGGCCAGATGGAGCTCGCCCTTGGTATTAGCTGCTCCGAAGGCTTTGAAGGTGCTGATGAGGGAGCCGTTGACCTCAAAGAACTTTACCCAGGACTTTGCCCCCTCACCCTGACCGGCAGCAATCTCATCCAGGCTGTCGGCATCCACATCGCCAACCGCCAGATGGACTTCTCCCTGGCTGTTCACCGCTCCGAAGGCTTTGAAGCTGCCTCGGTCGCTCGCCAGGAGGCTGAACTCCTTTATCCAGCTTTTGCCGCCCAGACCGTGAGCGGTGATAAAGGCACCACCTCCTGAGATCATATAGGTCTCCCCTGCTAATACGCGCCCACCGGGGTCAGCCGCATAGGCACCGATGATGAGGTCGTCAAATCCGTCATTGTTCACATCCCCGCTGGCCACCGCCCAGCCAGACCAATCATCTTCATCATCCCCGTAGATGCAAATGTCGGCTGATTGGGTGGACAAATCGATATTGGAAGTTGGTGAGCTGGAGCCGAATATGACATAGGTCTCCCCGGCATCGGTGAGTACACCGTGGTCAGCCCTATAAGCACCGATGATTGTATCAGCATAGCCGTCCCCGTTGACATCCCCGCTGGCCACCTCACAGCCAGACATATCCTCAGCGGCAGCCCCGCAGACGGTGATGTTGGCTGATAGAGTGTTCAGGTCAATCATGACAGGCCATGGTGGTGAGCTGAAGCCGAAGATGACATAGGTCTCCCCTGCCATATCGCGTGGAGGGTCACCGGGATCAGCCCCCCTGGCACCGATGATGATGTCCTCATATCCATCGCCGTTCACATTCCCGCTGGCCACCGCACAGCCAGATAAATCAAGTCCATCATCTCCTAAGACGGTGATGTCAGCGAATTGGGTGCTCAAGTCAATGGTTGACGGTGGAGAGTTGGAGCCATGAATCACATAGGTCTCCCCAGCATCGGAGCGTCCACCGGGGTCAGCTCCATAGGCACCGATGATTATGTCGTCATATCCATCGCCGTTGACATCCCCGCTGGCCACGGCACAGCCAGAATAATCCCCAGCATCTGCCCCGCAGATGGTGATGTCAGCGGATTGGGTGCGCAATTCTATGGTGTAAGGTGGTGAGAGGAAGCTATCACCAAAGATGACATAGGTCTCCCCGGCATCGTTGCGTCCACCGGGGCTAGCCATATAGGCACCGATGATTATGTCGTCATATCCGTCACCGTTGACATCCCCGCTGGCCACCGCATAGCCTAACCTATCAGGACCAGAAGCACCGCATACGGTGATTTCGGCTGAAGTGGTGCTCAAATCTATGGTGTAAGGCGGTGATGAGAAACTGTCGCCAAAGATGACATAGGTTGCCCCTGTAGCCAATGGAGGGTCACCGGTAACAGCCGCATAGGCACCGATGATTATATCATCATATCCGTCACCGTTCACATCCCCGCTGGCCACCGCACAGCCAGAAAAATCATTGTCATCATCCCCTAAGACGGTGATATCAGCGGATTGGGTGCTCAAGTCAATGGTTGACAGTGGGGCGTTGGAGCCAAAAATCACATAGGTCTCCCCGGCACAGGATCGTCCGCCAGGGGAAGCCAAAATGGCGCCGATGATGAGATCCATAAAGCCGTCACCGTTGATGTCTCCAGAGGCGACCGCATAGCCAAATGCGTCATCAGCATTACCCTGCACCCGCATGTCCCCCCACAGCTGATCCAGGTCAATCACCCGCTGCGCACTCAGCACCCCTGAGACGGCAAGAATGAAGACCAGAAAAAACAAAACGATGAAAAAGTTGAGCTGCTTCATGGTGTGTACCTCCTTTTTTAAAAAGGGTTAAAAACATCTCCCACTCAAGTGATAAGGAGAATAAGCCACCATGCTTTTTAATCTGGGAGAAAAAATCCACCTCCGGCTTCTCCATCCTTCACAAATCTTATGGAAGAGTATAACTATTATCCAGTAATGATGAGAATCAAACACTTTTTAGTAACCTTTGATTACGCTTGCTCTTTACACCTTTTTGAGACACTGAAAAAAATAGCATATCACCCAAGGGATTGTCAATAAAAAGTTGTATCAAATTGCATCTCTGCTCATGAATGCCGGCTGAGATTTCCTATGTCCTTTAAGAGAAAAGGCAACTTTACCTCCTGCAGGTCTGTATAATATTCTCCACCTTCAGGCTGGAAAGACCTGCAGAACATCACAATAGATTTGAAAAAATCAATATCTTATCAAGGCTCCCCTGCCCAGTTTTGTACACAGAGCTTGAGAATAGAAAGGGGTGAGAAATTTCTGTTCAGTTTTTGATTGTATTCTGGGAGAAGGATGTAAAATTCCTGCTGGAAACCTTACCAGCAGATGAGCATGTAATCCAGCCCGACGCCCTTTACCCTGGAGCTGTCACTTTGATATACTAAAATTAACTTTATCAGTAGTTGCTCTTGCCTATATGCACCTCTCCCTGGGCGTTTACCCCACCGAAGGCTTTGAAGCTGCGGATGACAGTACCATTAGCCTTGAACACCTTGACCATGGAGCTGCCGCCTTCTCCATGACCGCAGATTATCTCATCAATTCCGTCGTTATCTATATCAGAGGCAGTTATTTGCACATCGCCGTTGGGATTGCCGCCAAATCCAAAGGCGGTAAATTCCCCGATTGAGGTGCCGTCCTTTTCAAACAGCCGGACCTTGTTTCCGCCGTTGTAGCCGGTAGAAGCGGCTATCTCCACAGCGGGGTCGGCATCAAAGTTCCCCACCGCTAGACGCACCTCGCCTCCGGGATTATCGATAGAATCGAAGGCTTTGAAATTGCGAATGAGACCACCCCAGTAGTGGAATATCTTCACCATTGAGATACTGCTATCTCCCGTTCCGGTTATTATCTCGTCAAACCCATCTTTGTTCAGGTCCCCTGTTGCCAGATGAACCTCTCCCTGGGCATTGGCAGCACCAAAGGCTTTGATGCTCCTGATGAATGTGCCATCAGTCTCAAAGACCTTGACCCACGACTGCCCCCCTTCACCCTGGGCTATGGCTATCTCGTTATCGGAGGTATCGGCATCGAAGTTGCCTATGGTCAGATGGAGCTCACCGTTGGTGTTTGCTGCTCCGAAGGCTTTGAAGGTGCTGATGAGGGAGCCGTCCACCTCAAAGAACTTCACCCAGGACTTTGCCCCCTCTCCCTGCCCGGCGGCAATCTCATCCAGACTGTCGGCATCCACATCACCAATGGATAAATGGACCTCACCCTGGCTGTTTACTGCTCCGAAGGCTTTGAAAGTGTTCCAGCCGTTTGCCAGGAGGCTGAACTCCTTTATCCAGCTTTTGCCACCCAGACCGTGAGCGGTGACAAATGCACCACCTCCTGCAATGAGATAGGTCTCCCCGGCATAGGTTCCTCCAACGGGGTCAGCCCCATAGGCACCGATTATTATATCATCAAACCCATCGCCGTTGAAATCCCCGCTGGCCACCGCAGAGCCAGAAAAATCCTCATTATCATCCCCGCAGACAGCGATGTCGGCTTGCTCTTTGCTCAGGTCAATAGTGACAGAAGAAGATGGGTTAAAGCCGAAGATGACATAGCTCTTCCCGGCAAAGTTGCGTCCACCGGGGGAAGCGTACCAGCCACCGATGATGATGTCGTCATATCCGTCGCCGTTGGCATCCCCGCTGGCCACCGCAAAGCCAAGTTGAGCCGACATAATATCCCCCCAGACGGTGATTTCGGCTGACTCCATGCTCAGGTCCACAGTTGAGGGCAGTGAGGCACTGCCAAAAATCACATAGCTCTCCCCGGCAGAGCTGAGTCCATCGGGAGTAGCATAAGGGGCTCCGATGATTATGTCATTGCACCCGTCGCCGTTTACATCCCCGCTGGCCACGGCATAGCCAGACCAATCGCCAGCCACAGCACCGCAGACGGTGATGTCGGCTGAGGTGGTGCTCAGGTCCACAGTTGAGGGCGGTGAGGCACTGCCAAAAATCACATAGGTCTCCCCGGCTTTGGAGCGCCCACCTGGGTCAGCAAAAAAAGCACCGACGATGAGGTCGTCATATCCATCACCATTAACATCACCGCTGGCCGCCTCATTGCTAGACCAATCGTCAGCAACAGCCCCGCAGATGGTGATGTTGGCTGAGGTGGTGCTCAGGTCCACAGTTGAGGGCGGTGAGGCACTGCCAAAAATCACATAGGTCTCCCCGGCTTTTGAGCGCCCACCGGGGTCAGCCCAAGGCGCACTTATGATGATATCATCATATCCATCACCGTTCACATCCCCGCTGGACACCTTATTGCCAGATATATCACCGGCAGCAGCCCCGCAGACGGTGATGTCGGCCTGCGTTTTCAGGTCGATAGTTGTAGGTGATGAGAAACTCTCGCCGAATATCACAT
>JAOUOQ010000018.1 GCA_029880275.1 Candidatus Aminicenantota bacterium
GCGATCAACTTATGTGACACTATCCAGTTAGAGGAGCGACCTCAGGGAGCTGAGATTGTGACCAATTGCCGGGAGCTTCCTACCGACAGCCGCAACCTTGTCTATCGCGCCTGCCTTCGACTGCAGGAGTCCTTCAACATCGAACGGGGTGTGAAGATAAAGATTGACAAAAAAATCCCCCTGGGGGCTGGCTTGGGTGGGGGGAGCAGCAATGCCGCAGTAACCCTGATAGGTCTGACCCATCTATGGAGTCTCTCTCTGGACAGGATTCATCTCTACGATATTGCCCGGGAATTAGGTGCTGATGTTCCCTACTTTCTTATGGGGGGGAGCTGTCTCGGTATGGGGCGAGGGGATGAGCTTTACCCTTTGGCCGACTTGCCGCGCTGGTGGGTAGTTTTGGTGGTATCTCCTTTCTCTCTTTCTACTTCGGAAGTCTATCAGAGAGCTAATTTGGTGTTGACAAAGGAGAAAAATAATAGTAGTATGAGAGGCTTTTTTCTGATGGAGTGTGATGTTGAGCGCATTATGGTAAATGATCTGGAGGAAGTTGTTTTTGCCGATTATCCGTCCCTGAGAAGGTTAAAAGAGGAGCTAAAGGAGTTAGGTGCGAAGGGTAGCTTGATGTCAGGAAGTGGACCCACAATTTATGGTCTCTTCAAGATGTATAAGGAAGCTAAAAAGGCGCAGAAAAGTCTTAATGCCATGGGATACAGGGTAATATTAGCTCGCACTCTAACCATTAAGGACTACCACAAAGGGGTTTTATCTGTCAACCATTAGCTGATAGAATAAGGAGGTTTATAGGGAGGGAAAAACCTGTAGAATAATGACTGTTACTTAACCCAAAGCTTATAGGCTGTCGAACTATAGAGGGGGTAATCGAGTCAAATGGAAATCACAGAAGTCAGGGTGTTCCCTATTAATGAGGAAAAGCTGAAGGCTTTTGTCTCCATCATCTTTGACGATTCTTTCATTGTCAGCGATATAAAAATCATCAATGGTGCAAACGGGCTTTTCATCTCTATGCCAAGCAAAAAGTTGAAGAATGGCACCTTTAGAGATATCGCCCATCCTTTGAACAACGAGACAAGAAGATACATAGAGACGAAGGTCTTAGAGAAGTATCACAGTGTGGTCAGTGGTCAGCAAGAGGAAGAGGAGGAAGGGTTGTCTCCGAACCTGGGAAATGACCTTTGAAAATAGAAGAATTTTAACTTATAATATATAAACAGGAGAGGAGCTAACCCGGAGCTGGGGCGTAGTCAAGTGGTAAGACACGGGTCTTTGGAACCCGCATGCGGAGGTTCGAATCCTCCCGCCCCAGCCATACTGTGGCGAGAAACACCTTTTTGCGGGGGAATGAATTAAACAGAAAGGTAAGAACCTTGGAGGAAGAACTGAAGGTTTTCTCGGGTAATTCCAATCGGGAGCTGGCGGAAGAGATTTGCCAGTACCTGAATATCGAGCTGGGAGGCATTCTCATCTCGAAATTTAGCGATAGGGAAATCTATTGTCAAGTTCAGGAGAATGTGCGGGGGAGGGATGTCTTTATCATTCAATCTACCTGTAGCCCGGTTAATGACAATCTGATGGAGCTATTGATAATGATCGATGCCTTCAAGCGTGCCTCAGCCAAGAGGATAACCGCTGTCATGCCCTACTATGGCTATGCCCGGCAAGACCGTAAAGACAAACCCAGGGTGCCCATTACTGCCAAGCTGGTAGCCGACCTTCTTTCCGCTGCCAATACCGATAGATTGCTGACTATGGATCTTCATGCTCCCCAGATTCAGGGCTTTTTCAATATCCCCGTAGACCACCTATTTGCTGCCCCGGTTATTGTCGATTATATTGCCAAATCTAACCTTCCTGATTTAGTTCTCGTCTCTCCCGATGCCGGGGGTGTGGAGCGAACTCGAGCCTATGCCAAGAGGCTGAATGTTCCCATTTCCATCGTAGACAAAAGACGGGAGAAGCCCAACGTGGCTGAAGTGCTCCACATTATAGGGGATGTGGAAGGAAAGACCGCTTTTATAGTGGACGATATGGTGGATACCGCTGGCACGCTGACCCAGACTGCCCAGGCTTTAAAGGAAGGGGGAGCCGCAAGGGTATATGCCTGCGCCAGTCACCCGGTATTGTCTGGCTCTGCCATACAGCGTATTGAGGAGTCGGTTCTGGAGAAGGTAGTGATGACCAACTCCATCCCCTTCTCCGAAAGGGCGAAAAGGAGCCCGAAATTAATTCATCTCTCCATTGCTCCCCTTTTCGGAGAGGCTATTAAAAGGATTCATGATAACGCCTCAGTGAGTTCTTTGTTTCTTTAAGCTCTCTCAAGAGGCTTAGGAGGTATTTAGGTGGAGAGGCAAGTTTTAAAAGCAGAAATTCGAGGGGATTTTGGCAAAGGTGAAGCCCGACGCCTTCGCCAAAGGGGCTTTATACCGGGTATAGTCTATGGGTCCAAGAAAGAGTCAATCCCCCTGGTAATCAACCCTTTGGATATAGAAAGGATACTTAGCCTGGAGACAGGGGAAAATACCATCTTTCAGCTTAAGATCTCCGGAGCAGAAACTATTAACCAGGTGATGATAAAAGACTTCCAGTTGGACCCGTTAACCAGCAAGCTCCTTCATGTGGATATGTTTAGAATCTCTAAAGAGACCAAACTGAAAGTGGCGGTGCCCATAATCTTAGAGGGAGAGGCAAAGGGAGTGGAAATCGATGGGGGAATTATGGAGTTCACCCAACGAGAGGTGGAGGTGGAGTGCTTTCCCCAGAATCTCCCCGAGCATATCAAGGTTGATGTTTCGGAGATGGATATTGGCGACCTCGTGAGAGTAGCGGAGCTGACAGTAGATGACAAGGTCAAAATATTAAGCCCTCCCGAGCAGGTAATTGTATCTATCGCCGCTCCCGAAGTAGAAGAAGTGGTAGTCGCTGAGGAGGAAGAGGAAGTTCCCGAAGAAGCCGAAACAGTAGACAAGGAGAAGCCCGAGGGAGAGAAAAAAGAAAAAGAGGAGTAGCACTTTACTCTTAGCTTATATATAGTCAAAAGAAATCCGAGATTTGAAGATTGTAATTGGATTGGGAAACCCAGAACCTCAATATCAGCTCTCCCGCCATAACTTTGGTTTCCTTGCCGTCGATTATATCGTCGCAGGTATAAGCTCTATCAGAGAAAGAGAAGAGAGCCTTTATGTATATTATGAGGGGGTGATAGAGGGAGAAAGAGTTGTGCTGTGCAAGCCTACAACCCATATGAATCGCAGTGGTATCGCAGTCAAGGCGGCTTTAGAGGAATATAGTTGTTCGGAGAAAGATTTGATAGTCCTTTACGACGATATTGATATAGAATTGGGGAAGATTCGTCTTCGTGCCGAAGGCGGCAGTGGTGGACACAAGGGAGTGCAGTCGATAATTGACCACCTTCGGAACGAGGGCTTTGTCCGTATAAGATTAGGTCTGAAAAGGGGAGACTTTAACTCTGAAGACCTGACCAGCTATGTTCTGGCTGAGTTTACCGAGGAAGAGAAGCCCCTGGTGGAAAGAGCCCTGGATCTGACAGAGAAGGCTTTGATATGCATTCTGAGAGAGAATCTGCTCCAGGCTATGAATATTTTTAACCAATAGCGGACACCATTATTGTAAAAGAGGGATTGAGATTAGGATGATGGGATTAGAGGAGATTGTCTTTTTGGTAGGGGGAGTCGGCTTTATTCTGGTTGTTATACTCCATTTCTTATGGCTTCGGAGGAAACCTCAAGCGGGGGGATTTCCCGAGGAGACCCTCCGGGTTGCCGACTATATTTTAAATGGTTTTATACGCCGCCAATTTGCCACTCTTTCTGTGGTTATGGTTGGCTTATTTTTCCTGGTCGGCTGGCAGCTCAACTGGGCAATGGGGGGCGCCTTCCTATTGGGAGGCATTGTCTCTCTCATCATCGGATATTTCACCTTGAGGATTGCAGCCAGGACTGATGAAAGGCTGCCGCAGCAAAAGAAGTTGACAGAAAAGCGGGAGACAATAGCCTATCAGGCGGCTGGATTAACAGGTCTATTAGTCGCCAGCCTGGGTATGTTGGCTGTGGGAGTTCTATTGAAATCTCTGAGGCTAAACCTTATATCAGGGAGAGATATCAGTGGATTTGCTCTCGGCATAAGCCTGGTGTCTCTGATAATGTATATGAGTGGGGAGGTGTTTACCCTGGGAGCTATCAGGGCCATAGCGCCCGAGGAGGAAAACTCCTCTCCTTCAACAACCAATGAGTTGGCTCTTGCTGCCAGGGTGGTAAAAAATAGGTTAGAGAACTTTGCGGGAGTATCAGTTGGTCTATTTGCCTGCTATGGAGCTTCGGCAGCGGCTTTGACTATTACGGGGGTGAATTTCTCCGGAGGAGTTTCTATCTGGGATGAGCTTCTATTACTATTAATAATAGCTGGCTTTGGGGCTTCTGTAATAGGTTATTTATTTGCTAAAATCAGAAGAAGATTCTTTGCAAATTTTGGGATTCCCTCCATATTATCCTTCTGCGTGCTGGTTCTAACATTATATCTTGCTTCTCGCTATCTCCCACAGGGGACGACAATATGGGAAGTCAGCCTTTTGGGGCTAATCACAGGGATGGCCATTTTGGGTACCAGTGAATATTATATCCGATCTAATCCCGCCAGGGCGGTTGCCCGCTCTGCTTCTACCGGAGTAGCTACTAATATTATCAGCGGATTAGCTTCGGGAATGCAGAGTACCGCTCTGCCTATTGTGATACTTAGCTTGGGCGTTTATCTGATTCACCACCTTTTGGGGCTTTTTGGAATGGGGATAGCCACCATGGCTCTGTCGTCCGTTATGGGGATTTTTCTGGCTCTTGGCTGTCAGGAGAGCCTGATGGAGGAGGATAAAGCCTCCAGCAAGGGACATGTCCTCGGCTTTTCAGCGGTGGCTTCGATCGCTCTTTTTACTGCCTACTTCTCCCTGGAAGGAATAGGCATAATCGATATAGCAAGCCCCCGGATCATTGCGAGTCTCCTCCTGGGAGGACTGATACCCTTTTTTATAGCCTCTTTAGTGATATCTTCTATAAGGAGAGCTTCCATAGAAATGGGCAAGTTATCCCCGGGGGAAGATAAGCAAAAGGGAATAAAGGAAAATAAATGGCTCTCGCTGGTGGCCAGGCGCTCTGCTAATGTTTCTCTCAAACAGGCGGCTTTGCCCGGAATTATAGCTCTTGGCAGCCCACCTATGGTGGGATTTCTGATGGGAAGAGAAGCGCTGGGCGGATTTCTGGGAGGAATCATTCTTTCTGGGCTTATCCTTTCCCTATTTATGACCAATGGAGGCGGCGTCTGGCATGGTGCCAGAATCTTAATGGAGAGAAGGAAAGAGAAGGGGGGAAGCTCTGTTGATTATTCAACCTTCAAGGTTGGCGACCTGGTAGGAGAGACTTTGAGAGAAGGCGTAAGCCCGTTGATAAATAGCTTAGTAATAATTATAGCGGTCATATCGGTCATCGTTGCTCCATTATTGAAAAAGGGATTCTTATAATGTATTATGAATAGGTGCGATAAAATTCTTGATCTTGCTTGCTAAAGGTGAGGAGTTTAAATAATGCAACTTTACGAGACTATAATCGTAGTTAGCCCGCAAGTAACCTCAGAAGAGATAGACAGCTTTGTCCAGGATATTGAGCAGATGATAACCACAGAAAATGGGGAATTGCAAAAGAAGGAGAACTGGGGTAAGATTAAATTAGGATACCCCATAAAGAAATTCGACGAAGGGATTTACCTCTATTTCGTCTACCAGGCGAAAAGGGGAATTGTGGAGAAACTGGAGAAGAAGCTTAAGATAATGGAGTTGGTGCTCAGATGCCTGACAGTAAAGCTCAAAGCTCCACCAAAAGAGTTTGATGTAAAGAAGCTGCAGCGCGATCAATCTGAGGCAGGGAGAACCAGATTTACTGGTGAAGCACGCCGCCAGCGGTAAGACAGAAAGCCATCCTGCAGGATGGAAGGAAAACCCTAATTTTCAGGAAAGGAGCGATTGAATGGTTACTGAAAGGAGGAAGAGGAGAACCGACCAGTTTTATCGCAGGTTTACATATAGACGACAGAAAGTGTGTAAGTTCTGCGTTAATAAGATAGACGAGATTGATTATAAAGATGTGAGACTTCTGCAAGAGTATATACCTGAAAGGGGAAAGATCCTCCCTCGCCGAATCTCTGGCACCTGTGCTCGGCACCAAAGGAAGCTCACTAATGCTATCAAAAGAGCACGAAATATAGCTCTACTACCTTATGCTACCGACTATTGATAAAGGTGGAGAGCAAGCTCTCCGATTGCCTCTCCTCTTGAAGAGTGCCAATTTCCTGTTCCTTAAAGTATTTGAGGAGGGTTCTACATCAAGAATAGGAAGATACCGTATGGCTCTATTATATTATTAAATTAGGATAAGGGGAAAGCTTATCTTTTCTAATGGAGGTATCAATGTGAAAGTAATTTTAAAGGAAGGCATCTCCCAGTTAGGGCAGCGTGGTGATGTGATTGATGTAGCCGATGGATACGCCAGAAACTATCTTTTTCCTAAAGGATTAGCACTGTCTGCCACCCTGAAGAATATGAAACTGCTGGAAAGGGAGCAGAAGATTGAGGAGACTCACCACTTGAAGAAAAAGGAAGATGCTGAAGAGATGGTAGCCAGACTGCAGAAAATCTCCTTGACCATCAGGAAAAAAGCAGGCGAGCAGGACATACTTTTCGGCGCGGTTACCCCCGCCGAAATAGCCGAGGCTTTAAAGCAGGAAGGTTTAGAAATTGACCGCAAAAAGATAATTATGGAACAGGCTATAAAGCGGTTAGGGGTTTACTCCGTAAAGATAAAGCTCTTTGCCGAAGTCATGGGAGATGTGAAGGTATGGGTAGTAAAGGAGTGATTTTTAGTTTTATTCAGGCAGGTTTTATTATATAATAAGAGCCAGTTAATAATATTTACTATTGGTAACAGTGTTCTTTTTATATTAAATTAGGGGAGGCGGAACATGGCAGATGACCTTACTTTAGAAAGGTTGCTTCCCCATAGTCTCGAAGCGGAGCGCTCTGTGCTGGGCGCTATTTTGCTGGACAACAGAACTCTTAACGAGGCGATAGAGCTGTTGACCGGGGACGACTTCTACCGGGAGAGCCACCGAAGGGTTTTCCTCAAGATGATTGACCTGTGGGAGAAATCCAGGGCGATAGACCTGGTGACTCTCAAGGAGTCTCTCGCTGACAGCGGCGAACTGGAGAGGGTGGGAGGACCAGCCTACTTAGCTTCCCTCGTCGATGGTGTTCCACGCTCCACCAATATAGAGCATTATGCCCGCATTGTGAAAGAGAAGTCGGTCCTCCGCAGCTTAATTTTCGCTTCTAATCAGGTAATTAGCAAATGTTATGCTCAGGATGAAGAACTCGATTCTGTTATCGACCTTGCTGAGCGCTCAATCTTTGAGATTGCTGAAGGAAGGATCACCTCTGGCTTTGTTCCCATAAAAGACATAGCCAAGGCGAGCTTCAAAACCCTCGACCAAATCTCAGAGAGGAGAGGATTTATCACCGGCGTAGCCACACCCTTCATAAGGTTTAACGAGCTCACCTCGGGTCTTCAGCCCTCAGACCTTGTGGTTATAGCCTCTCGTCCGGCTATGGGAAAGACCAGCCTGAGCCTGAATATAGCCCAATTCGTGGGCAAGAAAGAAGGAAATACGGTGGGGATTTTCAGCATGGAGATGTCCAGGGAGCAGCTCCTCACCAGGATGCTCTGCTCCGAAGCCCGAGTCGATGCCCATAAGATGAAAACAGGCTACCTCGGGGAGAAGGAATGGAGGAGGCTGGGTCAGGCTCTGGAGGTTCTTTCCCGGGCAAACATCTTTATTGATGATAGCCCATCCATATCAATAGTTGAGATGCGAGCCAAGGCTCGTAAACTTATGCTGGAACATAGTTTGACCCTTCTGGTCGTCGACTATCTCCAGCTAATGCAGCCCACGGGACAGTATCAAAACCGCGTGCAGGAAATATCGAGCATCTCCCGGGCACTGAAAGGACTGGCCAAGGAGTTGCGAGTCCCAGTAGTTGCCCTCTCTCAGCTCAGCCGAGCACCCGACATAAGAAAAAACCATCGTCCTCAGCTCTCCGACCTGAGAGAGTCAGGCTCTATCGAGCAGGATGCCGACCTGGTCTGCTTTATCTACCGCGAGGAGGAATACGAACCTCTCAAGGAGAATGAGGGACTGGCCGAGCTGATAATCGGCAAGCAGAGGAATGGACCCACCGGCATGATGAAGCTCGTTTTCAGGAAGGAGTTTACCACCTTCTTCGACCTGTCCACCCGGGAGGAGGAGATGTAGGTGGCCTCTCTTTATTGAATTTATAGTTAAAGGATTATGTTTAAATTAATTGAAAAAGGAGTGATAAGACTTTGCGCCGAGATAGGGAACATGTTTCTCCTCTTGCTGAAGAGCTTAGTGTGGATATTTCGTCCCCCTTTTCAATTCAGGCTAATTGCTAACCAGATGGAGGAGTTCGGCATTCGCTCTTTGCCAGTAGTGCTGTTGACGGGAGCATTTACCGGAATGGTCTTTGCCCTGCAGAGCTATTATGGGTTCCATCGTTTTGGGGCTGAAACCCTCATCGGACCAGCAGTCTCACTCTCTCTCTGTCGGGAGTTGGGTCCCGTGCTTACCGCCCTGATGGTAGCAGGCAGAACTGGCTCGGCTATAGCAGCTGAGATAGGCACCATGAAAGTTACCGAGCAGATCGACGCTCTGGAGACATTGGCGACCAATCCTATCAAATACCTGGTGGTTCCTCGCATCCTTTCGGGCATCATCATGCTCCCTGTTTTGACCGTCTTTGCCGTGGGTATTGGAATGTTAGGTGGGTATGTGGTAAGTGTTCATATGATGGGAGCTAATCCCACTTTATATGTCAAAAGCAGCTTTGATATACTATACTTAGAGGATATAACTAATGGTCTGGTCAAGGCTGCCTTCTTTGGCTTAGTAATTGCCCTGGTAGGGTGTTTCTACGGTTTTTATGCGAAAGGGGGAGCTAAGGGAGTGGGGCAAGGCACCACAAAAGCAGTAGTAGTTGCCTGCATGAGCATTCTGATTCTCGATTTCTTCCTGTCTAAGATCCTTTGGGGTATATCAGTTTAGATTTGGAGGGAGTAGGAATGATTGAGCTGAAAGACATTCACATATCCTTCGGAAAACACAAAGTTCTCGATGGAGTTAATTTAGAGGTGAAGAAGGGGGAATCAGTGGTGGTCATAGGTCGCAGTGGCTCCGGCAAGACCGTGCTCATCAAACACATCATCGGACTGTTGAAGCCCGATTCCGGCGAGGTATGGGTTAACGGGATTAAGGTCAATGAACTAAAGGAAAAGGAGCTCAAACAGCTTCGGACAAGATTTGGCATGCTGTTTCAGTATGCCGCTCTATTTGATTCGATGACTGTGGGGGAGAATGTAGCTTTTGCACTTATGCAGAATACAAAAATGAAGCGAGAAGTAATAGAAGAGAGGGTGAAGGAGTGCTTAAGAATGGTGGGTCTGGAGGATGTTGGGCACATGAACCCAGCGGAGCTGAGTGGGGGGATGAAAAAGCGGGTAGGTTTAGCAAGGGCTATCGCTTTACAGCCGGAAATCATCCTCTATGACGAACCATCCACTGGACTTGACCCTATAATGGCTGATGCTATCAATAACCTTATTATTGAACTGAGAGAAAAGCTTAATGTAACTTCGGTTTCCATCACCCATGATATGGTGAGTGCCTTCAAGATAGCTGACCGTATTGCCATGCTCTATAAGGGGAAGATTATCGAGACCGGCTCACCTGAGGAGATTAAAACCTCCTCCAATCCAGTGGTGCAACAATTTATCCATGGCGAAGCCAAGGGACCAATACCAACCCTCGAATGAAATGGGGAGGAAGGTCTATGAGAACTGAAATAAAGGTTGGCATCTTTGTTATTATCGGTCTTTCCATTCTCGGATACCTATTGCTCAAAATTGAAAGCCTCCCCTGGGTAAAACCGGAGGGATACACGGTGAAAGTGGAGTTCTCGTCAATCGCCGGGCTGGAGACCAATGCTGATGTTCGGCTGGCTGGCTATAAGGTAGGGAAAGTCTCTCATATAAGACTCACCGATAAGGGGACGGTAGAAGTAGACCTGATGATAGATCCGATGGTCAAACTTTACTCCGACGCCAAAGCAGCGGTGGGCACCATCGGTCTCCTGGGAGAGAAGTATATAGAGGTTTCCTCCGGCACCCTTACCAATCCGCAGGTTTTAAATGGGGGATGGATTGAGGGTCTCGCCCCCACCAGCATCGATCAAATGGTGGCGGTGATGAACTCCATCGGGGCGGAGGTAGACAATATGGTTCACTATGTACGGGATGTTATCGGCTCCGAAGAGAGTCAAAAGGGGATTAGACAGTTTTTTGCCACCTGGGACAAACTCTCTTCCACCCTGATGGAGCTATCCGATACTAACAAGGAGAAGATCAACCAGGCCTTCGACAGAATGGTCCTCCTTACCGATGACCTAAGGGTTCAGGTTCCGCATATTATTGAGAACATCAAGAACTTCAGCCAGAGCATTGATGATGTAGTCGAGGAGAACAGGGCAGACCTACGAGAAGGAATAACCAATATAAAAAAAGTGGGCGAGCAGCTCGACGAGAGCCTCAGGACGCTCAACGAGATTCTCTCCAGGATAAAGAAAGGGGAGGGGACCATAGGGGGGCTTGTCTATGATGATGAGGTCAGGGATGACGTTAAGAGCACCATCCGCAGTGTCAGTGAGACAGCAAGCGAAACGCGGAACATAGTTCGGGGATTCGGCTCTCTGGACCTCATATTAGGAGTTAAAACCGATTATTATTTCGATAGCTCTAACTTTAAGACCTACTTTGGGCTTGGCTTTAGTACTCGCGGCAACCGGCTTTTCATGCTGGAGTTGATTGACGATCAGGTGGGCAGAAGAGTTACCTCCACCAGACTGACAGAGACCATCGATTCTACCGGCGCTATTCTTACTTCCCAGGTCAGGACAACAACCCAGGAAACGGGATTTCTGATATCTGCCCAGATTGGACAGAGGTTTAATCAATTGCTCCTGAGGGGGGGTCTGATTGAATCGGAATTTGGAGCCGGGCTTGACCTTATCATCGCTCAGGAGCGAATGAGTTTCTCCTTCGATGCCTTCAACTTCGGTCGGGACGATAACCCTCACTGCCGTTTCAGGGTCAACTTTTTCCCTTATGGAGGATTCTTCGTTAGCGGTGGGTATGACGACTTTCTAAACAAGGAGAACCGACAGCTGTTCTTTGGCGCAGGCTACAGATTCTGAGAAAAATCTATGGATAAAAAGGAACGCACTATTTACATCTGCCAGAGCTGTGGGTATCAGAGCCCCAAGTGGCTGGGACGCTGCCCCGAATGCAGCAACTGGAACAGCCTGGTGGAGGAGAGAGAGAAAGGGATTCCCGTTGGAGAGCAGTGGGCACCTTTCCTGAGAGAGGAGGCAATTCCTCGCCTGTATCAGGAGGTTGAGGATAAGGAGCTTCGGAGGCTCGGAACAGGAATGGACGAATTTGACCGCATACTGGGTGGGGGGATTGTCCCCGGCTCCCTGGTGCTGATAGGGGGGGAGCCCGGCATCGGAAAATCGACCCTCCTCCTTCAAACAGCCGAGAAGCTCTCCCTCCAGGGTGAGGTAGTCCTCTATATTTCCGGCGAGGAATCAGAGAGCCAGATCAGGCTGCGGGGTGAAAGGCTTAAGCTCCGCCCTGCTAAGCTCTATTTCCTGGCAGAGACCTGCCTGGAGAGAATATTCGAGCAGACGGAGAAACTCCGTCCTACAGCTATAATAGTAGACTCCATCCAGACCGTCTTCTCTCTCCGATTTCAATCGGCTCCGGGAAGCATCAGCCAGGTACGGGAGGGGGCTTTGCAGCTGCTCTTTTTTGGCAAAAGTCGAAAAATTCCTATTTTTATTATCGGTCATGTCACCAAGGAGGGCTATATCGCCGGTCCTCGCACTATGGAACACATAGTAGATGCCGTTCTCTATTTTGAGGGGGAACGACATCAAGCTCATCGTATTCTCCGCGCGGTTAAGAACCGCTTCGGACCAGCTAATGAGCTGGGTATATTTGAGATGGGTACCCGGGGACTGCGGCCGGTGCCCAATCCCTCGCAGGTGCTATTAGCCGAGCGCTCCCTAAATGTGCCCGGCTCGGTAGTGATAAGCTGTATGGAAGGCACTCGTCCCCTCCTGGTGGAGGTGCAGGCGCTGGTTAGCTCTTCCAGTTACGCTAATCCCCGACGGGTAACTATTGGGATCGATTATAATAAAGTCTCCCTTCTTATTGCCGTGCTGGAGAAGAGAATGGGACTTAAGCTTATGGGAAACGACATCTATGTAAACCTGGCAGGTGGAGTGTCGGTCCTCGAGCCAGCCACTGATTTGGGAGTAGCTATTGCTATCGCCTCGAGCTTTAAGAATAAGGCAGTTGACCCCCATACAGTCATCTTCGGAGAGGTGGGTTTAACCGGAGAGGTGAGGGGAATAAGCCAGGCATCCTCTCGCATTAAAGAGGCGGCTGCTATGGGCTTTAAAAAATGTATTCTTCCCAGGAGTAATTTGGCTTCATTAAAGCAGAGTCAGAAAATCGAACTCACAGGGGTGAGGTCACTCAGGGAAGCAATGGGGTCACTATTTTAGAGGAGATGAAAATTCTTAGACATAGAGGTGGCATATTTTTTAATGCTGGAAAGCCTAATACCTTAAAAATGAGGCGAGTAAGATGATGTGGGAAGGTCACTGGATGTTCGGGTGGTTTATGTGGGTATTTTGGGTTCTGGTTATTGTTGGTTTAGTCTTTCTCATTAAATGGTTAGTTCAGCAAAGCAGACCAGGTGAGACCAGGCAAGGAGAAAGCCCGTTAGAGATATTGAAAAAAAGGTATGCTAAAGGAGAGATCGACAAAGAAGAATTTGAGCAGAAAAAGAAGGATTTGCTCTCTTGAAAATTAACAATTCATTTAAAAAAAGTTGTAATAAAGATTGCTTTTTTGGCATTATATATGTTATTATTTGAAGATAGAAGAAACTATAAACACATCCCAATAAAAAAGGAGGCGAAAACCATGAGGAAGCATCTTAAGTCTTTGGGTATTTCTTCTATCGTTTTTGTCTTTGCCTGGGGAGCCATCAGCTTTTCCGGGCAAGAAAAAGCCAGGATGCATCAGCAAGAGATGATGAAGTCCATGGACCAAATGATGAGTCGGTGCCAACAGATGATGAAGAACATGGATACGATGATGGGTCAAAAAATGCATCCTGAATGCAGGGGCATGATGAACACGAGAAATATGATGATGAGAATGCACAGCATGTCTCAGCACATGAAGGGCATGATGGAGAACTTAGATTCGTTGATGATGAATGAGGAGATGATGAAAGATGAGGTTATGAAAAAACACATGGAACAATTGCAGGAACACATGAAGACGATGACCGAGCATATGGAGAGCGCCATGAACAACATGCAGGAGATGACCAAAAGAATGGAAGAGATGGAGAAGGAGAAGACCAAGAAGTAAGAAGACTTATGGAAGGACTGTGAAAGTGTTATGCTTGACTTCAATTTTCCACCAGGCTTTTATTAAGTTAGATGTCGGGTGTATCTTTGTGAAAGGGAGAAACTATCATTGAGCTACCATTTTTCCAAAACGCTGAATATATCTTATGATGAAGCGATTGCCCGGGTAAAGGATGAGCTGAAGAAAGAGGGATTTGGCATCATCACAGAGATTGATGTCAAGGAAACCCTCAAGAAAAAGCTGAATGTAGATTTTCCAAAATACAAAATCTTAGGTGCATGCAATCCCGCTTTTGCCTATGAAGCATTACAGGTTGAGAACAAAATTGGCACCATGTTGCCTTGCAATGTGATTGTTCAACAGGTTTCTCCAACTCAAGTGGAAGTGTCCGCTGTTGACCCGGTAGCATCAATGAAAGCAATTGAGAACCTCAGGTTGCTCAAAATTGCTGAAAAAGTGCAGGGTAAATTAAAGCAAATTATCGATCGGATGTAGCAATAGATAATATGTACAAAGTTGGCTTGCGCTAATTAGAGAGGCGAATATAATGTAGATACTTTTTAGTTTTTCTTTGCCGAGCCAGAAAAGAGGGGGAAGCGCAACATATACATTATTAACAAAACAAGAATTCGCCTGAAGAAGAGTATTCGCAGTAGACTATTATTAATCTTCAGAAAATAGGAGAAAAATGAAGATACTAAATAAGACAAATAAAAACAGCTCTTTAATCAAAATACTAATAAATTTTAAACAGGCATCATTCTTCTGTTAGGAGGTGAATGATAGTGGGAATCTTAATTATCAGGGTGGTCTTCGTTGTGCTCTGCTCAATCATCGGCTATTTCTTTGCACCCTTCGGGTTAGCAAATCTGGTGGGGATGGGGTTCGGTTTCATTCTCTCCCTCATCGTCATAACTCTTGATATTAAGGTCCGGAAATTGCCGGCAAAAGTCCTGGCGGGCTCCCTTATTGGCTTTTTAGTGGGAATTGCTTTGGCCAGTTTGATAAACGCAATCCTCGGAGGGATGGAATTCCCCTATATGGAGGATTATTTCGTTAAGCTTCTTATTTTCGGAGGATTGGGTTATTTAGGACTGGTGATAGGAGCCAAAAAAGGTGAGTTTCTTGGCTTGAAGAATATAAAAGCAGCATTCAAAGAGCGAGGAGTGATAGAGAGGTACAAGGTTCTGGATACCAGCGTAATCATAGATGGGAGGATAGCCGATGTCTGCGAGACCGGTTTTATCGATGGTAGTTTGGTTGTCCCTCAGTTTATTTTGCGCGAGCTGCAGCGGGTAGCTGACTCCTCCGATAGCCTGAAAAGGAACCGGGGGCGGCGGGGGCTGGACATCTTACAGAAGATTAAAAAGCAGCCCCACATTAATGTTCAAATTTCGGAGCTCGATTTCCCCGATATTAAGGAAGTTGACCTGAAATTGTTAGAAGTGTGCAGATACCTGGGAGGTAAGATTATCACCAATGATTTCAACCTTAATAAAATAGCCCAGTTGAGAGGGATTGAGGTTTTGAACATAAATGAGCTGGCGAATGCCTTAAAGCCGGTGGTCTTGCCCGGGGAGATGATGAGCGTGTTCATCATAAAGGAGGGAAAAGAGCCTTCGCAGGGCGTGGCATATTTAGATGATGGAACAATGGTGGTGGTGGACAATGCCAGAAAGTCTATCGGTAAGACAATTAAAATGGTGGTGACCAGCGTGCTTCAGACTACCGCAGGAAAGATGATTTTCGGCAAGTTTGAGCCAGAACCAGCCGAAGTGCCAAAGGAAGGTTGAGAATATCAACTGCCGGATTTTTTTGATCCTCCCACATTGGAGGCATTTCTCTTAAGCACTTTTTTTGATGTAAGGTGTCAAGGAAAGAGCCCGGTTTAACAAATAGTAAGTGTGAGGGCATCTATCTATAAAATAAGCATACAATCGCCGTAGCTGTAAAATCGATAGCCGACTGCTATTGCCTGGCGATAGGCTTCCATTATAAGTTCTTGTCCAGCAAAGGCGCAGACCAGCATCAGTGGCGATGACCTGGGTAGGTGAAAGTTGGTCAGCAAAGCCTTTACCAGCTTGAACTGGTATCCGGGGTAAATGAACAAGTCGGTCCATCCTTCCCCGGAAGGGATTCTCTCTTTGGTAGTTGAGGAGGCGCTCTCCAACGAGCGAGTGGTGGTAGTTCCCACGGCAATTATTCTCCGCCCCTCCTCAAGGGTGCGGTTAAGTATAGCGGCTGCCTGCGGGGATATCTTGTAATACTCCTCCTCCATTTTATGCTCTTCCACCTTTTCCGCCTCAATGGGTTGGAAGGTGCCCACACCTATGTGGAGAGTAATGGTCGTTTGCTCCACCCTCTGTTTCTGCAGAGACTCAAGCATCTGGGGTGTGAAGTGGAGACCGGCTGTCGGGGCTGCGATGGCTCCTCGTTCCTCGGCGTATATAGTCTGATACCTCAGGCGGTCTTCCGCCGTGGGTGCTCGCTTTATATAAGGGGGGAGGGGAGGGGTGCCGAGCCTTTCCAGCAATTGAAAGAAGTCTCCTTGATAATCAAACTGGAGTACCCTTTTCCCCCTTTCTCCTCTCTCCACGATGGTAGCCTGGAGCTCGCCGCTTCCGAAGATGACCCGGTCCGCTGGATGCAGCTTCCTTCCTGGGCGGACCAGCGCCTCCCAGCTATTCTGGGTCAGCCGTTTGGTCAATAGAATCTCAATCCTGCCGCGCTTTCCCTCTTTGTGACCCTGTAGCCGGGCGGGAA